>NZ_JAJHVY010000031.1:0-72631 GCF_020861455.1 Bacillus sp. AF23 | reverse complement strand
AACTTCAACCGGATAACTCACTCTTGTCCCCATAGAAAAAACACCTCCAAGTCTAATTTCGGCTAACAATCATCCGTTTTCAAACTTAAAGGTGTTTTTTATTTGTCTCATCTTATGGGGTCAGTCCATTAGACAAGAGTTTTTTTAATGGGCAGCCTTCTCATTTACACCGAGCGCAGCCGCTTTCTGAGCCTTTGATTTTGTATTGACGAGGCAAATGCTTGTGACAATCAGAACAAGGCCTGCCAAGAGGCTGACGGTTAACGGCTCATGCAGGAAAATCGAGCTGGCCACGATGGAAATGAGCGGAATCAAAAAGGTGTAGGAAGCGACCTTGCTTGCTTCTCCAGAACCGACAAGGGTAAAAAAGACAAGCCATCCAAGCGCGATGACAAACACTGAGATGAACAGCAGACTGACGACAAACGAGACTGTCCATTGGATCGCGGAAAAGCTCTCTGTCCAGAAGCCGGATACGAGCAAAAATACGCTGCCGATTGTCAGCTGTAAGGCGACCATCCAGATGGAATCGACGCGGCTGCCTGTTCTTTTCATAAATACTGTTCCGAGTGCCCAGCTGAGCGCGGAACCCAAAGCCAGCAGAACCCCTATGACAGAAATATGACCGCCAAAGCCCGCGGCACTGATGACAGCAACCCCGGCAAAACCGAGTACAAGCCCGATCACTTTCAACGTAAACATGGATTCGCCGAGCCACATCCAAGAAAAGACACCCATCAGCACCGGCTGAAAGAATACGATAGCTGAAAAGAGACCAGCAGGAAGATAATTCAGCCCAATCGTTTGCAGGCCGTAGAATAACGTAATATTTAAAAGAGCAGAAACAAGATAAATCGGCCACGTCTCTTTAAAACGCAGTTTATGAATACGCGGCAATGCGACAATCACTAATAAAAGCCCGCCGATCAGTGTCCGGACGCCCGCAAACAATAAAGGCGGCGAATAGGCGAGCGCGGCTTTCGACAGCGGCCAATTGACCCCCCACATAATAACGAGAAAGGCGAGAAGGAGCGCTGTCCGCGTTTTTGATAGCTGCTTCACTTTTGATCACTCCTTGTAGAACATTTCCATCATATGATACGGTAGAACATAAGATAAATAAAATGAATCTTTTTTATGAGGAGCATAAGTAAATTGTTATGACCATTACACAATTAAGAGTTTTCGTCAAAGTAGCTGAAACGGGGAGTTTTACAAAAGCGGGACAGGCGCTGAACATGACACAGCCGGCTGTCAGCCATGCCATTTCCGCAATTGAAGCCGAGCTTGATGTGAAACTGATCATCCGTGACCGCCGAAACGGCCTGATGCTGACGGACACGGGAAAAAAGATCTTAGTCCATATAAGAGAAGTGTTAAAAGGAATCGAAAAAGTTGAGCAGGTCGCAGCGGCAGAAAAAGGGCTTGAGCTGGGAACGATTCATATCGGCACATTTCCAACCGCTTCCGCTTATTTTATGCCAAAGCTGATCAGCGAGTTTAAACAAAGGTATCCGAAATTAGAGCTTGTTTTGCATGAAGGAACCGTAGATGAAGTCAAGGAGTGGCTTCACACGCGGATGATCGATGCCGGCATTCTTCTGTATCCGGCAAACGAGATGGAGTACATTCGGCTGAAAAAAGACAAAATGGTCGTCGTGCTGCGTGATGACCACCCGCTGTGCAATCGCCCGGCCATCACGCTGAAAGATCTCGATTGTGAGCCGATGGTTGTCTGCGACGGCGGCTATGAATCACCTTTTATCGATAAGTTCAAGCAAGCTGGTTCAACGCTGCACACTGCTTTCACTGTCTATAACATGAACACCTCGATCAGCATGATCAAAGAAGGCTTGGGGCTGGCGATTTTATCAGAAATGTCCATGTCGGGAATGCCGCTGCCGGAGCATGTGGTCACGCGGGATCTCGATCCGCAGGTGTATCGGGATGTGCAGCTTGCCGTTCCTTCATTACATGAGGCTTCTTTGGCGGCTAAGCTTTTCATTGAGATGGCACAGGAGCTGTTTGCGTAAAAATCAAAATGAAGAAACGTCTTTTTTATTGTTCGAATTTCATCGAATCAGATTCTTTTCATCCTAAACGCAGTTGTGATAAGGTGTGATAGAAGTCCTTTCGATAAAGACATAGCAGCATGAGGCTGTTTACTTATATCACAACTGCAAAGGAGAACAATATGTCTAACAACCAACGCAAAGATACCTTGCTTTCTGTCTTGAATTTATCTCCTGTTGTTCAAGGGGGAACGATAGCAGAGTCATTCCGAAACAGCATGGACTTGGCGCGCCGTGCAGAGGAGTGGGGCTATCACCGTTATTGGCTTGCAGAGCATCATAATATCGAAGGTGTCGCAAGCTCTGCCACCGCGGTTCTAATCGGCCATATAGCCGGCGGCACAAAGAAAATCCGCGTCGGTTCCGGCGGCATTATGCTTCCGAATCACTCGTCACTTGTCATCGCTGAACAATTCGGCACCCTGGAAACACTGTATCCCGGACGGATTGATCTGGGGCTCGGACGTGCACCGGGAACAGACCAATTGACTGCAAGGGCGCTCCGCAGAAACATCAGCAGCGGTGAAGATTTCCCTGAACAATTAGAGGAACTGCGCAATTACTTTAAACCATCAGGAAACGTGCGCAATCAAGTCCGCGCCATTCCGGGAGAGGGCATAGATGTGCCGATTTGGCTGCTGGGCTCAAGCGGCTTCAGCGCCCGTCTGGCAGGTGAGCTGGGTCTTCCGTTTGCATTTGCTGCCCATTTCTCACCGGCGAATACCGTTCCCGCTTTGGAGCTGTACCGCAATTCCTTTACACCGTCAGAAGTGCTTGATGAACCGTATGCGATGGTCGGCGTAACGATTATCGCCGCAGATACAAACGAGAAAGCGCAGCATCTGGCTACATCGCATTACCAGCGATTCCTTGATCTTGTCCGCGGCACGCCGAACCAGCTGAAGCCGCCAGTAGAAGACATGGATCAAATCTGGAGCCCATATGAAAAAGCAATGGTTCATGAGCAGCTCAGTTCAACCATTGTTGGCGGTCCTGAAGAAGTGAAAGAAAAGCTTGAAGACTTTGTCAAAACGACTCAGGCCGATGAAATTATGGTCAACTCAGAAACCTTTGAACACGCTGACAGAATGCGTTCATTTGAAATCGTGGCTGACATTTGGAAAAACAGATAAAGGCCATAAAAAAAGCAATGTAAAGGGGAAACCCATACATTGCTTTTTTATTCATTCAGCTTTCTTGCGGACTGGCGGATGATCAGCTCAGGCTCAAAAATGACATCTTCCTGCTTAGGCTTTTTATGCTCCAAACAGTCAATAACATATTTTGCAGCCGCTTTTCCCAGCACAGACTTCGGGTGCTTCACAGAGGTTAATTTCACCTCGGAGATTTGCGCAAAATGGGAATCATCATACCCAACGATGGACATATCCTCAGGCACCTTGATATCCATCTCCCGAAGCATATCAATCACCTTCAGTGCAATTTCATCATTATAGCAAAGAATAGCAGTCGGCATGTTTTTGCTGTTTTTCTCCAGTGTCTCTTTTACTTTCTCCAGCAGCTTTGATTCCTTTTCTTCCGTCGTAAACGTCACAATCATATCCGGAGAAGGAAATAACTCACGCTCACGATGCGCCTGTATGAACCCGTTCATCCGTTTGACACCCTGCGTGTCATCAGCTTTAAAAATACCCATCATGTGCGTATGGCCGAGAGAGAGGAGGTGCTCGGCCGCCATCACGCCGCCTTTCACATCATCCAGAGTAAAACTTGGTGCAGCAAGCTCGGCGTATGACGCATTAATCATCGCAAAAGGAATGCCGTTTTTTTCTAAATTAAGATAGTAGCCAATATTCGGCGTTTGCAGAGCGCTTTTTGTCGGTTCTACAATCAATCCGTCAATATGCTGTGACAGCAGGTTTTCTAATCCTCTGCGTTCATTGTCGGGATTGTTGTTTGTGCTTGTCAAAAGCATAGAATATCCCTGCTCGCTTAAATAAGACTCGATTCCCCTAATGATGCTCGGAAAAATATAGTCTGATATGTAGGTCGTCAGAACGCCGATCGTTTTATTGGAATGCAGCGCTGATTTAGCAGAGCGTGAAGCGACAAAGGTGCCCCCGCCTTGCACGCTGTAAAGCAGGCCTTGCGATACGAGGTCTCCAATGGCTTTACGAATGGTATGCCGGCTGACGCCAAATTGCTGCATTAACTCGTTTTCGGTAGGGATCTTTTGATCGGGCAGGATTTTGCCTTGATTAATCCATGAACTGATTTCTTCTTTTACTTGAGCATATTTTGGTAACATATCCATTCCTCCAAAATGTATACGGACAAATTTCAGTATATCACAGTGATCTATACAAGAAAACATTGACAGAAAATGCAAACAGGATTATTCTATATTTGTACGTACTAATAAACAATAATTTTCGTTAAATTTTTAAATAAGTACGTACAATTAGAAAGAAAAATGTAAACGCTTTACTCAACTTTCGGGAGGGCAGAGAAATGAAGAATACTCCAACTCAATTAGAACCAAATGCTCCTGTAACAAGAAGCCATTCAATGGGATTTGTGATTTTGATATCATGCGCGGCTGGGCTTGGCGGTTTATTGTACGGCTATGACACTGCAGTTATTTCTGGTGCTATTGGTTTTCTCAAGGATTTATACAGCCTGAGTCCGTTCATGGAGGGGCTTGTCATTTCAAGCATTATGATTGGAGGAGTTGCGGGAGTCGGGATATCCGGGTTTTTAAGCGACTGGTTCGGGCGCAGAAAAATCTTAATGACAGCGGCCCTGTTATTTGCGGTATCGGCAGTTGTTTCTGCTGTTTCACAAGACGTGTCGACCTTAATCATTGCGAGGATTATCGGAGGTTTAGGGATCGGAATGGGTTCGTCATTATCCGTGACTTATATTACGGAAGCGGCGCCGCCCGCCATACGCGGAAGTTTATCTTCCTTATATCAGCTCTTTACGATACTGGGTATTTCCGCAACGTACTTTATTAATCTCGCTGTCCAGCGTTCCGGAACATATGAATGGGGCGTGCAAACCGGCTGGAGATGGATGCTCGCTTACGGAATGGTGCCATCCGTTATCTTTTTCCTAGTCCTGCTGGTCGTGCCGGAAAGTCCAAGATGGCTGGCGAAAGCGGGCAGAACTAAAGAAGCGTTATCGATTCTGACACGCATTAATGGAGAAACTGTCGCAAAAGAAGAATTGAAGAACATTGAAAACTCATTAAAAATAGAACAAATGGGGTCACTATCACAGCTCTTCAAACCAGGTCTCAGAAAAGCGCTTATCATTGGAATCCTGCTGGCGCTCTTTAATCAAGTGATCGGCATGAACGCCATCACCTATTACGGACCGGAAATCTTTAAAATGATGGGATTCGGACAAAATGCCGGATTCGTGACAACCTGTATTGTCGGTGTTGTGGAAGTCATTTTTACCGTCATCGCAGTTTTATTGATTGATAAAGTCGGACGCAAAAAACTGATGTCCATCGGTTCTGCTTTCATGGCTATTTTTATGATCTTAATCGGGACGTCGTTTTATTTTCAGTTAACAAGCGGATTTATGCTGATCTTCTTTATATTAGGGTTTGTCGCCGCGTTCTGTGTATCGGTCGGGCCGATCACATGGATTATGATTTCTGAAATTTTCCCGAACCATCTGCGGGCGAGAGCCGCAGGGATCGCCACCATCTTTTTATGGGGAGCAAACTGGGCGATCGGGCAGTTTGTGCCGATGATGATCAGCTCGTTCGGACTGGCCTATACGTTCTGGATCTTTGCCGTCATTAACATTCTCTGCTTCCTGTTTGTCATCACAATCTGTCCGGAAACGAAAAATAAATCGCTCGAAGAGATTGAAAAGCTCTGGATAAAATGAAAACGCTTTAAAATATGTAGCCCTTTCGATTGAGAGGGCTCTTTTATTTTGTGCGCACCATTAACGGTTTGCTGTATAAGATAGAAATATAAAGGGAAAAATAATGAATAAGAAACGCAGTTGCATGAAAACTGCGCGAATATTGTCGATGAATTGGCTCTTAACAGTTGAATAAACATTTCCACCCTGTTAAAATAATTAAAGAAAGCAGAAATAATTTTTTTTGGCTATGATGGGACGTTTTTTGTCATAGCGGGACGTTTGATGTCCAGCAAAAAAAGGAAGGAACGTTTGAGTCATGAACCAGTTAATACTAGCTCAAAAAAAATTATTGCCTGATCTTCTGCTCGTTATGCAAAAGAGGTTCGAAATCTTGCAGTATATCAGGCTGACAGAACCCATCGGCCGCAGAAGCCTGTCTGCCAGTCTCGGAATCAGCGAGCGTGTGCTGAGAGGCGAGGTTCAGTTTTTGAAGGAACAGAATCTGGTCGATATTAAAACAAACGGCATGACGCTGACAGAAGAAGGTTATGAACTGCTTTCCGTTTTAGAAGATACGATGAAAGATGTTTTAGGTTTGACGCTTTTGGAAAAGACATTAAAAGAACGTTTAAATCTAAATGATGTCATTATTGTATCCGGAGACAGCGATCAATCCCCATGGGTCAAAAAAGAAATGGGAAGAGCGGCTGTCGCATGTATGAAAAAAAGATTTTCAGGCAAAAATATCGTCGCTGTGACCGGCGGTACGACAATTGAAGCTGTCGCCGAGATGATGACGCCGGATTCTAGAAACCGCGGGCTTTTGTTTGTGCCTGCAAGAGGCGGGTTAGGCGAAGACGTAAAAAACCAGGCGAACACCATATGCGCGCATATGGCGGAAAAGGCTTCAGGCACTTATCGGCTTTTGTTTGTTCCGGGTCAGCTGTCACAAGGCGCCTATTCATCTATTATTGAAGAACCTTCTGTTAAAGAGGTGCTGAACACCATTAAATCAGCGAGTATGCTGGTTCACGGAATCGGCGAAGCTAAAACTATGGCTGAGCGGAGAAACACACCTTTAGAAGACTTAAAGAAAATAGATGATAACAACGCGGTGACAGAAGCGTTCGGCTACTACTTTAACGCGGACGGCGAAGTGGTCCACAAAGTGCATTCTGTCGGGATGCAGCTGGATGACATAGACGCCATTCCCGATATTATAGCGGTAGCGGGCGGATCATCAAAAGCCGAGGCGATCGAGGCTTACTTTAAAAAGCCGCGCAACACGGTTCTCGTCACTGACGAAGGAGCCGCAAAGAAGTTATTAAGGGATGAATAATCCCTCAATATAAATATCTCTCACTTATTTAAAGGAGGAAACAATCATGGCAGTAAAAGTCGGTATTAACGGTTTTGGTCGTATTGGACGTAACGTATTCCGCGCAGCATTAAACAATCCTGAAGTTGAGGTAGTAGCGGTTAACGATTTAACAGATGCTAACATGCTCGCTCACCTTTTACAATATGATTCTGTACACGGAAAATTAGACGCTGAGGTTTCAGTTGACGGTAACAACCTTGTTGTTAACGGTAAAACAATTGAAGTTTCTGCAGAACGCGATCCTGCTAAACTTAGCTGGGGTAAACAAGGCGTTGAAATCGTAGTTGAATCTACTGGTTTCTTCACAAAACGCGCAGACGCTGCGAAACACTTAGAAGCTGGCGCGAAAAAAGTAATCATCTCTGCTCCTGCTAACGAAGAAGATATCACAATCGTTATGGGTGTTAACGAAGATAAATACGATGCGGCTAACCACGATGTTATCTCAAACGCATCTTGCACAACAAACTGCCTTGCGCCGTTTGCAAAAGTACTTAACGACAAATTCGGCATCAAACGCGGTATGATGACAACAGTTCACTCTTACACAAACGATCAGCAAATTCTTGATCTTCCGCACAAAGACTACCGTCGTGCGCGTGCAGCAGCTGAAAACATCATCCCAACTTCAACTGGTGCCGCTAAAGCAGTTTCTCTAGTTCTTCCTGAACTAAAAGGCAAACTGAACGGCGGAGCAATGCGTGTTCCAACTCCAAACGTTTCTTTAGTTGACTTGGTTGCTGAACTGAACCAAGAAGTAACAGCTGAAGATGTAAATGCAGCTCTTAAAGAAGCAGCTGAAGGAGATCTTAAAGGAATCCTTGGCTACAGCGAAGAGCCATTAGTTTCTGGCGACTACAACGGAAACAAAAATTCTTCTACAATCGATGCTCTTTCTACAATGGTTATGGAAGGCAGCATGGTAAAAGTAATCTCTTGGTACGATAACGAAAGCGGCTACTCTAACCGCGTTGTTGACCTTGCAGCTTACATCGCTAAAAAAGGTCTTTAATTCATAGCTGAAAAAAGGACCTTACTTGGTTCTTTTGAATAGAAGCGCTATAATGAAAGCGGACAAGGGAAGGGGACGGACTCCCTTTCCCTTTTTCCATGAAGACCGGCTTTCAGAAAACGTTCTGTGAAAGAGTAGCATCTGCGTTTTGCAGCTTTCCGGCGCCTTCGCCTGCGGCCACTGCCCTGGCTTCAGACGATCTGCCCTGTGCCGAAAAGTATGCGATCTGCCCTCGCGGAGTAATCGCTTGATCAGACGGTTTCACGTTTTTCGTGCTGCATGCAAACCATTTTGAAGGAGGATCTCCTAGGCATGAATAAGAAAACACTCAAAGACATCGACGTAAAAGGCAAAGTTGTATTCTGCCGCGTTGACTTTAACGTTCCAATGAAAGACGGGGAAGTAACAGACGATACACGTATCCGTGCTGCGCTTCCGACAATCAAACACCTTGCAGACCAAGGCGCGAAAGTCCTTCTCGCGAGCCACTTAGGCCGCCCGAAAGGCGAAGTCGTTGAGGAGCTTCGTTTAACTCCTGTCGCTGCACGCCTCGGCGAACTGCTTGGCAAAGAAGTGAAAAAAGCGGACGAAGCATACGGTGATGCTGTAAAATCACAAATTTCCGACATGAAGGACGGAGACGTTCTTGTATTGGAAAACGTACGTTTCTACCCTGGTGAAGAGAAAAATGATCCTGAGCTTGCAAAAGCATTTGCTGAGCTTGCAGATGTATATGTAAATGACGCATTCGGTGCTGCCCACCGCGCTCACGCATCTACAGCTGGAATTGCCAAGCATCTGCCAGCGGTTGCAGGTTTCTTAATGGAAAAAGAGCTTGATGTACTCGGAAAAGCGGTTTCTAACCCTGATCGCCCATTCACGGCGATCATCGGCGGAGCGAAAGTAAAAGACAAAATCGGTGTCATCGAAAGTCTTCTTGATAAAGTAGACAACCTGATCATCGGCGGAGGTCTTGCTTATACATTCGTAAAAGCGCTTGGCCATGAAGTCGGTAAATCTCTTCTTGAAGAGGATAAAATCGAGCTTGCGAAATCATTTATGGACCGCGCGAAAGAAAAAGGCGTTAACTTCTACATGCCTGAAGATGTACTCGTTGCAGATGATTTCTCTAACGATGCAAACGTAAAAATGGTGCCGATCTCTGAAATCCCTAGTGATTTAGAAGCAATCGACATTGGTACGAAAACACGCGAAACGTATGCTGATGTCATCAAAAACAGCAAACTTGTCGTGTGGAACGGACCGATGGGCGTATTCGAAATCGACTTGTTCGCTCAAGGAACAAAAGCGGTTGCGGAAGCATTGGCAGAGGCAAAAGATACATACTCTGTCATCGGCGGAGGAGACTCTGCAGCAGCGGTTGAAAAATTCGGCCTAGCTGACAAAATGAGCCACATCTCAACAGGAGGCGGCGCATCCCTTGAGTTCATGGAAGGCAAAGAGCTTCCAGGGGTAGCTGCACTGAACGATAAATAATTTTAAAACTGCTATAAGGAAGTGGAACAGATGAGAAAACCAATTATAGCCGGTAACTGGAAAATGAACAAAACACTCGGCGAGGCTGTCAGCTTCGTTGAAGAAGTGAAATCTTCCATTCCAGCAGCAGACAAAGCGGAAGCTGTTGTTTGCGCGCCAGCGCTTTTCCTAGAAAAGCTGACTTCTGCTGTTAAAGGCACTGACCTTAAAGTCGGCGCCCAAAACATGCACTTCGAAGAAAGCGGCGCGTTCACAGGCGAAATCAGCCCGGTTGCTCTGAAAGACCTTGGCGTTGACTACTGCGTCATCGGCCACTCTGAGCGCCGTGAAATGTTCGCTGAAACTGATGAAACAGTTAACAAAAAAGCACATGCTGCTTTCAAACACGGCATTGTGCCGATCATCTGTGTTGGTGAAACGCTTGAAGAGCGCGAAGCCGGCAAAACAAATGATCTTGTGGCTGACCAAGTGAAAAAAGGCCTTGCTGGTCTTTCTGAAGAACAAGTTGCAGCTTCTGTTATTGCGTATGAGCCAATCTGGGCAATCGGAACAGGCAAATCTTCTACATCTAAAGATGCGAACGACGTGTGTGCACATATCCGTAAAACCGTCGCTGAAAGCTTCGGCCAAGAAGCGGCAGACAAGCTTCGCATTCAATATGGCGGAAGCGTAAAGCCTGCAAACATTAAAGAATATATGGCAGAGTCCGATATTGACGGTGCTTTGGTCGGCGGCGCGAGCCTTGAGCCACAGTCATTCGTTCAATTATTGGAGGAAGGTCAATATGAGTAAAAAACCAGCTGCACTCATCATTCTTGATGGGTTCGGATTACGTAACGAAACAGTAGGGAACGCAGTCGCTTTGGCGAAAAAACCGAATTTTGACCGCTATTGGAATCAGTATCCTCATCAGACACTGACTGCTTCAGGCGAGGCTGTAGGTCTTCCTGACGGACAGATGGGGAACTCCGAAGTAGGCCACTTAAATATCGGTGCGGGCCGTATTGTGTACCAAAGCTTAACACGCGTAAATGTTGCCATTCGCGAGGGAGAGTTCGAACGCAATCAAACATTCCTTGACGCGATCAGCAACGCGAAAGAAAACAACAAAGCCCTGCATCTGTTCGGTCTTTTATCTGACGGAGGCGTGCACAGCCATATCAACCATTTATTCGCACTGTTAAAGCTTGCGAAAAAAGAAGGGCTGACAAAGGTTTATATCCATGGCTTCCTTGACGGCCGTGATGTAGGTCCGCAAACAGCGAAAACGTACATCAACCAGCTGAACGAACAAATCGAGGAAATCGGTGTCGGAGAAATCGCCAGCATTTCCGGACGCTACTACTCAATGGACCGCGACAAACGCTGGGACCGTGTAGAAAAAGCGTACCGTGCAATGGCATACGGCGAAGGCCCGACATACCGCAGCGCACTGGATGTTGTTGATGATTCATATGCGAATGGAATCCACGATGAATTCGTTATTCCATCTGTCATCACAAAAGAAAACGGTGAGCCTGTTGCGAAAATCGAAGACGGCGATTCTGTGATTTTCTATAATTTCAGACCGGACCGCGCCATTCAGATTTCCAACACGTTCACGAACAAAGACTTCCGCGATTTCGACCGCGGCGAGAATTATCCGAAAAACCTGCATTTCGTCTGCCTGACTCACTTCAGTGAAACAGTTGACGGCTATGTGGCGTTTAAACCGATAAATCTTGATAATACAGTCGGAGAAGTATTATCTCAGCAAGGATTAAAACAGCTTCGAATTGCAGAAACTGAAAAGTATCCGCACGTCACGTTCTTTATGAGCGGAGGCCGTGAAGCTGAATTCCCTGGTGAAGAGCGTATTCTTATCAACTCGCCGAAAGTCGCAACATACGACTTGAAGCCTGAAATGAGTGCGTATGAAGTGAAGGACGCGCTTGTCAAAGAAATCGAAGCTGACAAGCATGACGCGATTATCCTTAACTTCGCAAACCCAGACATGGTCGGCCACTCCGGAATGGTTGAACCTACAATTAAAGCGATTGAAGCAGTGGACGAATGCTTAGGCGAAGTCGTTGACGCGATTCTCGCTAAAGGCGGACACGCTATCATTACCGCTGATCACGGTAATGCTGATATTCTGATCACAGAATCAGGCGAACCGCACACTGCACATACGACAAATCCAGTCCCTGTCATTGTTACGAAAGAAGGCATCACGCTGCGTGAAGGCGGAATCCTAGGCGACCTTGCACCAACGTTATTAGACCTTCTCGGTGTTGAAAAACCGAAAGAAATGACTGGAACATCTTTAATTCAAAAATAAGCTGAAAATCAAAGGAGAGACAAACTCATGCCATACATTGTTGATGTTTATGCACGCGAAGTATTAGACTCACGCGGCAACCCAACAGTTGAAGTTGAAGTATATACAGAAACAGGAGCTTTCGGCCGCGCATTAGTGCCAAGCGGAGCTTCTACAGGTGAATACGAAGCAGTTGAGCTTCGTGACGGCGACAAAGACCGTTACCTTGGAAAAGGCGTGTTAACAGCTGTTAACAACGTAAACGAAATCATTGCTCCAGAGCTTCTTGGCTTTGATGTAACTGAACAAAACGCAATCGATCAGCTTTTAATCGAGCTTGACGGTACTGAAAACAAAGGCAAACTCGGTGCGAACGCAATCCTTGGCGTATCTATGGCTTGTGCGCGCGCAGCTGCTGATTTCTTACAGATTCCTCTTTACCAATACCTTGGAGGATTCAACTCAAAAACGCTTCCTGTACCGATGATGAACATCGTCAACGGCGGAGAGCATGCTGACAACAACGTAGATATTCAAGAATTCATGATCATGCCAGTAGGTGCTCCTAACTTCCGTGAAGCACTTCGCATGGGCGCTCAAATCTTCCACAGCCTGAAATCAGTTCTTTCTGCTAAAGGAATGAACACAGCTGTAGGTGATGAAGGCGGATTCGCTCCAAACCTTGGTTCTAACGAAGAAGCGCTTCAAACAATCGTTGAAGCAATCGAAAAAGCCGGCTTCAAACCTGGCGAAGAAGTAAAACTTGCAATGGACGCTGCATCTTCTGAGTTCTACAACAAAGAAGACGGCAAATACCATCTGTCTGGCGAAGGCGTTGTGAAAACATCTGCTGAAATGGTTGACTGGTACGAAGAAATGGTTTCTAAATACCCAATCATCTCTATCGAAGACGGACTTGACGAAAACGACTGGGAAGGCCACAAGCTTCTTACTGAGCGTCTTGGCAAAAAAGTTCAGCTTGTTGGTGATGACCTCTTCGTTACAAACACGAAAAAACTTGCTGAAGGTATCAAAAACGGCGTAGGCAACTCTATCCTGATCAAAGTAAACCAAATCGGTACATTGACTGAAACATTCGATGCGATCGAAATGGCGAAACGCGCAGGCTACACTGCTGTTATCTCTCACCGTTCTGGTGAAACTGAAGACAGCACAATTGCTGACATCGCTGTGGCAACAAACGCAGGACAAATCAAAACAGGTGCTCCGTCACGTACGGACCGTGTTGCGAAATACAACCAGCTTCTTCGCATCGAAGATCAGTTGGCTGAAACTGCTCAATACCACGGTATTAACTCTTTCTACAACTTGAATAAGTAATAAAAAGACCGCCGAGATATGTCTCGGCGGCTTTTTTATGCAAACTTTCCTAGCTGTCATTCTTATTCTCCTTCTATCTGATTACCTTGATTTGGTAATTAGTATTCATTTTATTGCTTTTTAAAGGAATCAACACAGCAGAACCGAAAAGAAAGAGTGAATAAGAGGAGGAATGTAAAAATGAAACTGATATTAATGTCCGCAGCACTGGCCGGAAGCGTCATATGGGGAGCTTCGGCTGAACAGCTGAATGAGAAGCAGCCTCTTTTTGTGTCTGAAATGGCCCCGTTGTTTGATGAAGAGCATGCATATGAAACCATTCATGAGCTTAGTGAAGTCATAGGTCCGAGAGAAACAGGGACAGAGAAAGAAAAAGAAGCGGCATCATACATATCGAAACGGCTTCAAGATGAGGGGTTAACTGTCCGTATTCAGCCATTTCATGTGAAAACATATTTTACTGGTTCAGTCATGGCAGGCGATCATGAATATCCAATACGCTCAGCAGATAAGAACTTTGTGGAAGATGAAGAAAAAATAGAGGCTGCCGTCTTTGACGGAGGCTATGGGTTAAGCCTTGAAGTAAAAGAAGCAAAAGGAAAAATAGCCGTTATTAGAGAGGGGAAAATATCAGTATCTCAAAAAATAAAAAACGCCCAAGATGCTGGTGCGAAAGCTGTCATTATTTATAACCGCAAGACAAAACCTCTCGCGATCCGTCCGGTAAAACCAAAACACACCACAATACCGACAGCGGGAATGAAAAAAGAAGACGGAGAAGCTTTGCTGAAAGAAAAGCAGGCTGTCATTCAATTTAAGAACTATCAAAACCGCACTTCACAGAATATAATAGCGACACGCAAAGCGCAGCACACAAAACACCCGGATATTCTTTATGTAACTGCCCATTATGACACAGTTAAAGGTGCACCTGGGGCTGATGATAATGCATCAGGCACATCTGCTGTGCTGGAGATGAGTAAGCAAAGCAAGGATCTTCCTAAAAACAAAGAAATCCGTTTTATTTTATTCGGAGCTGAAGAGCTGTGGTCAGCGGGTTCTTCATATTATGTCAGTACGCTTACTTCAGATGAAATCAAACACAGCTGTGCAAACTTTAACGCTGATATGATTGCGACTGACTGGAAAGAAGCCAGCCAAATGTATATAACCACTCCGGATGGCAAAAAAAATGCAAGTGTCAATTATGCAGTAAACGCTGCCCGGAAAGCACAGCTTGAAGCACCTCGCCTCACACAACTGGGATACTCGGATCACGTGTCTTTTTATGAAGCGGGCATACCTTCAGCTAATTGGATTTGGCTCAGCCCAGATACACAAGAGCCTGGTTCATGGTATCACACTGAAAATGATAATATAACACATATCAGCAAAGATAGATTGAAGGAAGCGGGGCAGCTCTTGCTATCTGCTGTAAAAGAGGCGAATAGAGAATAAAAAACAGGCTTCGGCCTGTTTTTTTAATTTTTCATTAAATTCTTTCAATTGAGGGAGATCTTCTCACCATTCTCCTAATAAATACCTTATCATAGGTACATAAAATACCAATTATTAGTAGATTTCAACATAATGTCCTACAAAATAAAAGGATACAAAACTCATTTACCGGTTTTTTACTTTTGTTATAATTGCAGTATCGATCGATAATTGTTTAATTTTGTAAAAATATATCCTTTTCTATCTTATAGGGGGTCCAAAAATGAATCCTGTCACACAAGAAGCTCGAAACCTCGGTCATAAGCGGCTTTTAGAATTGATTGAAACAAAACAGGCTGTTGTAGGTGTATTAGGGATGGGGTATGTGGGGTTTCCTCTTGCATTGGAATGTGTCAATAAAGGATACAGCGTCATCGGCTTCGATAGAAACAGTGAAAAAGTTTCTTTGCTGAAAGACGGGCGCAGCCATATTCGGGATATAGACGATAACCAATTAAAAGGGGCACTGCACACAGAGCGTTTTCAAGTGAGTGAGAATATGTCTCTCATTGAACACTGCGACATTATTGTGATATGTGTTCCGACACCTTTGAACAAAAAAGATAAAATTCCCGATCTGAGCTACATAGACAGTGCAGTTGACAGCATGTTGGCTTACGGAAGAACAAATCAGCTCTTAATTTTAGAAAGTACAACCTATCCGGGTACAACCAAACAAAAAATCGCCGATAGAATGGCAACAGGGCGTCAGGTAAACATAGGCTCAGATTTTTTTATGGCTTATTCTCCTGAACGAATTGATCCTGGGAACAGCCAATATGAAGTTGCCGATATCCCTAAAGTGGTCGGCGGAATGACCCGGAATTGCACAAAACTTGCCTCAGCGTTTTACAACACCATCGTTGCAAGCATTCATCCAGTAACCTCACCTGAAGTAGCAGAAACAGCTAAACTCCTAGAGAATACCTACCGTTATGTAAATATAGCTCTCATCAATGAAATGGCACTTAATTGCCGAGAACTCGATATTGATATTTGGGAAGTGATCAATGCGGCAGACACAAAGCCGTTCGGATTTCAAAAATTCAGCCCCGGCCCTGGCGTAGGCGGCCATTGTATACCGATTGATCCTTTTTATTTTAAATGGATAGCCAATCAAAAGGGATTGCAGACAAAGCTGATTGATTTAGCAGATGAAATTAATTCTGAAATGCCGTTTTCAGTGTCTGACTATGCCATGAAGCTGGTTGATAAAGAACCGTGCAGCATTTTATTAATAGGTGCTGCTTATAAAAAAAATACCAATGATTCTCGTGAGTCTTCTGCATTTGCAATTATCGATGATCTGATGAAAAAGGGATGCACGATAGATTACTATGATCCTTTTATCAGTGAAATCCGCCTGGAAGACGGCAGCATCAAGCGCTCCGTCCCTTTCACCAAGGACCAGATCAATCAATATGATGTCGTCATTATTCATACTGATCATGATGATATAAATTACAGCATATTTCAGGATACAGCCCCTATTATTTTCGATACCAGAAATATTTGCAGAGAAAAAATGGCTGACAATGCAAAGCTTGTCACACTATAGGAGGGAACTACCATTAGTAAACGATTTATCTCTTTTCACAGACCTGATATCACAAACGAAGAACTGGAAACTGTAGCCGAAACAATCAAGTCAGGATGGATTTCAAAAGGTCCGAAAGTGATTGAATTTGAAAAAAAGCTGGGCGAATATCTAGGCGCGGAACACGTAATCAGCTGTAATTCAGGAACAGCTGCCTTACACATGGCATTGCTTGCACTCGGTGTAGGAGAAGGCGATGAAGTCATTGTTCCAAGCTTCACGTTTTGTTCAAGTGTAAACGTCATTTTGCATGTCGGAGCAACCCCGGTTTTTGCGGACATTTGCGAGGATGATTTATGTATAGATCCGGCAGATGTGAGACAAAAACTTTCTCCGCGCACAAAAGCAGTCATTGCGGTCCATTTTGCAGGTTATCCTGCAAATTTGGATGAGCTTAGCAGCATATGCAAGGAAAATGGACTGTACTTGATTGAAGATGCCGCTCACGCGCTTGGGACAAGATATAAAGGGAAGATGATCGGCACACACGGAGATGCAGTATGCTTCAGCTTTTATGCAACCAAAAATATTACGACGGGAGAAGGAGGAGCTCTTATTCTTAAGGATGAAGAGGCAGCTGAGAGAGCGAGACTGTATGGGTGGCATGGCATTACAAAAAATGCTTGGAATCGATACGGTGAAAAGGGCAGCTGGCGATATGATGTTTTACTTCCCGGCTTTAAGTACAACATGACAGATATCCAGGCTGCGCTCGGGCTCATTCAATTGAAACGTGCTGCTGAGATCCAAGAAAAACGGACAAGAATCGCAAACTATTATGCGTCTGAGCTTACAAATCAATCAGAAAGAGCAGAACTTCCTTTGACAGATATCCCCAGCCATATCACCCACTCTTGGCATTTGTTTATTCTGCGGGTGAAAAAACGCGGGGAAATGGAGCGAGACCAGTTTATTGAAAATATGAAAGCGAAACATATTGGCTTGAGTGTCCACTTTATCCCTGTGCATATGCATCCCTACTATAGTGAGCATTTTCCCGCAAAGCTGCCGGTAACTGAACGCATCTTTCCTGAAATTGTATCACTGCCTCTTTATAGCCAGCTATCGAAGGAAGATTGCCAATATATCGTTCAATCAATGAAAGATGTTTTATCTTTAAACCAGGAGGTCGGACAATGAAACACATTGCTATCTTAGGCGGAGCAGGCTTTATAGGAAGTGAATTAGCCAAGTTATTACAGAATAAAGGCTATCATGCGATCATCGCTGATCAAAAAAAGCCGGATTTTCAGGCGGAGTTCCGACAAACGAATATTTTAGATCGGCACTCGCTTAAGGAATCATTAAAAGGAGCAGATGCTATTGTTCATTTAGCGGCAATGGTCGGAGTAGACAGCTGCCGCAGCAATGAAGAGGACGTCATCAAGGTAAATTTTGAGGGAACGAAAAACGTAACGGAGGTATGCAAGGAGCTAGGCATCAAAACCCTTCTTTTTTCCTCCAGCTCAGAGGTTTTCGGGGACTCACCCGATTATCCGTATACGGAATCGAGTAAGAAGCTCCCTAAATCTGCTTATGGAAAAGCAAAATTGAAGTCAGAGGAATATTTGAGGGAGCAGGCATCAAACTCGCTGAATGTTAGAGTTGTTCGGTACTTTAATGTATACGGCCCGAAGCAGCGGGAGGACTTTGTCATTAACAAGTTCTTCAGTTTGGCTGAATCTGGTGCAGAGCTTCCTCTTTATGGAGACGGCGGCCAAATCAGATGCTTCAGCTACATTAGTGATATCGTTAACGGAACATATCTGGCACTTATGCACAAAGGCAGTGACTTTGAAGATTTCAACATAGGAAACAATTTGCCCATCAGCATAAAAGGGCTGGCAGAGAAAATCAACGTAATGACAGGCAGGAAGAAAGAGAATTACACCTTTAAAAAGCTGGGTGAGGATGGTGTCCGAGGTAAAGACATTGAAATTTTCAAACGTGCTCCTTCCATCGAGAAGGCAAAGCGAATGCTTGGATATGCTCCTAAAGTTCACCTTGATGAAGGCCTGAGGATGATTAAAGTTGAAAGACAAAAACAAAAACTTTCATTATCCTGAGAATCCCAAACAGATCAAGTTTCCCATTTATGCGAGGCAGCTTTCAGGCAGAAGTCTTTTCCCGGCATTCACTCATTTCATCTCAGCTAAAAAAACCAGGTTGGCAGAAAAACTGGAAAAACGCTATGGAAAGGGTATCGAATTAACTTCGAGCGGAAGTGCGGCGTTGGTGCTTGCACTGAAACTTTCCGGAGCGGAGCCTGGAAAAGAAGTTATTTTTTCTTCTTTCAGCTGTCCGAATGTAATTGATGCTGTGCTTCAATCCGGGGCTTCTCCAGTTTTCGCTAATCTGGATGATGATTTATCCCTGTCTTTTGAAGATGTGAAAAACAAAGTGACCGAGAGGACATGCGCTGTCATTTTGACACACGTCTACGGTCGGAAGGAAAACATGAATCTTATTGAGTGGGCGAAAGCGAAGCGTATTCATGTCATCGACGATGCTGCTCAGGCTATGTTTACAAAACAAGCCGGAACATTTGCAGGCGGTTTGGGGGATTTCGGTATCTTGAGCTTTGGAATGTCGAAGCCTCTCGGCAGTATAGGGGGCGGAGCATTAATCGCTCGGAAAGATGTGCTGGACAAAATCAGCAGGCTGCCGATGGAACAGCGAAAGCAAGTCAATGCTGATTATGATGCTTATATGAGACAGCAGCGAATGCAGGCCTTGATGAGTTCTAAGGCTCTATCTTTCTTATTCAGAAAAGCAGGTGTTCGTACTTCTTTAAAAACGAGCAAACTTGAAGTCCTTCCGAAAAAACCTGCTACTGTCCCTTTATTGCGAATGCATCCGGTGAGACAAGCCATTATCGAATACCAGCTGTCCAAGATGGAGCGGTTGGTGAAAGACTCATCAAGAAATTTGGAGACGGCAAGATACATTTTTGCGGAGGCCGAAGAGTTATACGGGATCAAGATGATTCAGCCTCAGGCGGGAGAGAGCCTGAACTATTTGACAATCGTATTTCCTCATGAAGGCGAAAGGTACGATTGCTCCGTTTATTTAGCGGCAAAAGGCATTCAAACATGCTGGAACTACCTTCCTCTTCACCTGATTCCGCTATATCAGCCTTATTCACAACTTGAGGATGAAAATTCTCTTTGGAAAAGAGTTCTTTCGCTGCCATTCAAACCGCCTCTTGGCACAGAGCAGGTGAAGTATATTGCTGAAACTGTTTTAACGTATGCAAAGCAAAAGAATAAGAAATGAATGTTGGTGATATATCGTGGAAAAAACAGCATTTTCCGTAACTCCTCAAGCATGGGATCGGGCTGCTGACATATTTCAGGCTGGGTTGTTTCAAAGCTATGATTGGGGGAAGCTCATGGAAGAGCTCCCCAATACCTCGTTTCACCCCGTCAGGCTGACATCGGACGGCGGACAAGTGATATATGTTCCGGTGTTTGAGCAGAATGGCTCGCTCAGCGGTAATATGATAGGATACGGCGGCGTCATTTCAGACCGTCCAATTTCATTCGAATGGCTGCAAAGTGAAATCAAAGCATTATTTGGACAGAAACTATCGCGGCTCCTGCTTCCGCATGACCAAACTCCTTTTATCGAAGAAACGGGAGAACAATGGGAAGAGAAAACAACACATATTTTATCGCTTCCCGTTACATTTGAAGAGCTATGGACAAACTGTTCGGGAAAAGCACGGACTGCAGTCAGATATGCGGAAAAGAAAAATGTATCCGTCCGCTTAATCGGACAGGAGTCGATTCATGAGTTTTACGATTTGTATAAGGCGCATATAGCAGCTATCGGCGCAGCATATATGCTAAGCCAGGATTTTTTTCAGAGGCTGCATGAAAGCCTTGGCAGACAAGTCTTTTGGGTAGGGGCATTTCTTGAGAATGAAATGATCAGCAGCAGTATTTTTCTATATGACCATTCTCATTTCTATTATTGGCAGAATGTAAACAGCCCTGCCGGTAAAGAAACGCAGGCTTCTTATCTGTTAATGCGGAACGCTTTATCATTCGCCATCGACAAGAAGCTTCAATGGGTTGATTTTGGATATTCTCACAGTAAAGAAATTGCCAGACCGAAACGATATTGGGGAGCTGAAGAGAAACGATGTCGACATTTCACAGAAACGGAGTAAAAGTGGTAAGCGGCCATCAGTCCAGTTATCTCCCTTGGTATGGTTTTTTTGAAAAAATCCATAAATCAGATGTATTTGCGATTCACGATACAGCCCAGTTTGAGAAAAAAGGATTTCTCAATCGGAACAGGATAAAAACGTCTCAAGGCCCTACGTGGCTGACTGTTCCTCTGCAGATGAAAAATTATAAGGATATTGAGCTACGTGATATGAAAATTGATCAAGAACAAGACTGGCGAAAGAAACACTGGATGGCGATAAAAATGAATTATGCAAAGGCTCCCTATTTCGAGGAATATCAAATGTTTTTTAAAGATGTCTATCAGCAGGAATGGGAGTACCTTCACGATTTGAATATGTACATCATTGATTTTTTTCTGCGTGAACTTCGTATTTCAACGCCAATTTGCTATGTTTCGGAGCTCGAATGCCGGAATGAAAAAAAGAGTGATTTTGTGCTCGCACTTTGTAAGGAACTAGGGGCTGATCATTATTATTCAGGCAGCCAAGGATCAGACTATTTAATAGAAAGTGATTTTGATAGAAGCGGAATTACAATCGAATACCAGCAAATCAGGACAATACATTATCCGCAGTTATTCGGAGAGCACATTCCTCATCTCTCTATGCTTGATATGCTTATGAATTGCGGGGCGGATATTTCCGAAACGTTAATCAAAGGGGGACAATATAATGAAAGTAATGGTATTTGCGGCGCACCCGGACGATGAAATTATCGGCGTCGGCGGAGCTCTGGCGAAACATGTCCGTCAAGGAGACAGTGTGTCGGCTGTCATTATGGCTGAGGGAAAATCGTCCAGAAAAGAAGACTATGAAAAACCTTGTGATTCGCTCATGCAGCATTCCTATAGTGAAACGGAACAAGCGCTTAGCACGCTCGGCATAAGCGATTTTGTCAGATTAAATCTTCCTGATAACAGGCTTGATTCACTGGATTTGCTGGATGTCGTAAAAGAAGCAGAAAAACAAATTGAACGCTTTCAGCCGGATATTGTATATACACAATACGGCGGTGATATTAATATTGACCATACCGTAGTATTCAGAGCGGTGATGACGGCAACCCGCCCGCTTCCAGGTCATTCCGTAAAACAGGTCCTGGCATACGAAACATTATCCTCGACAGAGTGGAACTATTTGAATAAGGATCAATTCCACGCGAATTTCTTCATTAATATAGAAGAAGAGCTTGAACTGAAGCTGAAGGCTATGGCGTGCTACGATTCGGAGCTGAGGGATTTCCCGCATCCGCGGTCCTTGCAAGCGATTGAAAATAATGCATATGTTTGGGGAGCTAAATCCGGTTTTTCTGCAGCAGAAGCTTTTATGCTTGTGAGAGGGACGTGGTGACGGATGATTGCGCAAATACCGTTTTTCGGGTTAGACCCGAAGCAAATTGATAAAAAGTGGGTCGAAGCAGGATACGGCCTTGAAGCC
Organism: Bacillus sp. AF23; assembly: GCF_020861455.1. Taxonomy (NCBI): domain Bacteria; kingdom Bacillati; phylum Bacillota; class Bacilli; order Caryophanales; family Bacillaceae; genus Bacillus; species Bacillus sp. AF23. Next base: position 50,454 of record NZ_JAJHVY010000031.1, on the reverse strand, counting down.
AATATTTTTGACGGAAAATCGTTTGAAGCAACAGATTATGTGAAAACCTTCAAGCGGACACTTGATTACACAAAACAGCTTGAGCCGTCATTATTGACACTTCATTTTCCCACCGACAATGCGGATTATGTTCATGAAGCGCATATAAAGGACCGTCTGCTTCATTTTGCAGAGCTTGCGGATGTATATGGCGCCAAGGGGATAATTGTTCATGCCAATCAATTTATGTCCGTTGAAGAATTTCAAGGCTATGATTTAGAAGGAAACCGCAGAAAAGTCATTGAATTTTTTGCAGAGTTTGATGAAGAGCTAAAAGGAACAGATATATGGATTGGAGTCGAAAATCTGCCGATTATCGGGAATCTGGGCGAAGACTTTGACCCGATATTCATTTATCCTGAGGATTTTGAGGAACTGATTCAGCTCGGTTTAAAACATATCGGGATTACATGGGATCTGTGTCATTGGGCCATTACCTATCAGACACATTTATCATCATCACTTATGTTCAGGAATGAAAAGCTGAGATACCCTGACTTTTTTCAATTTCTTTCCTTAAAGGACAGCATTAAACATTATCATTTCAGTTCGTTTTGCCAGCTAGCCTTCCCGCATGGAGGTGTCCGCTGTTTTGAAGGGCGTCATCCCGCAGAAGGAACGATAGATGAAACATTGCTCAGACAAGCAGCAGAGATGTTAAAAGAGATACACCGCGGTGATGGCACAGGTATCGTATTTGAAGTGATGGAAGAGGATTATACACAAAGAAAAGAATCATGGAGAACATTAGAATGGTTCGGCGGTGCTTCTGATGAAGATCAAAAACGGCCGTGATTCGGCATATCGAACACCAAATTATGCAAAACTTTGGTCTGCACAAGTATTTTCTTCCGCGGCGGATGGCGTCTGGCTCATCGCGCTTCCGCTTCTTGTACTCGATTTGACCGGAAGTAAAATATTGGTCGGGGTGATTTCTTTTATCGAGCTCGTTCCCCTGACCTTCGGAATGTTTACAGGCCCCTTAATTGATTCTTTACGAAAAAAAACCATATTGTATATGTGTAATACAGGAAGGGCAGTCATTATGATTCTCTTGGCAGTCCTTAGCGCAAATGGTTTTTTAACTGTATGGATCATCGGTGTATGCGCATTTTGTTTATCGCTGCAATCGATGCTCTTTTCCCCGGCGAAAGTCGCGCTTATCCCGATACTTGTCCCTCAGAAACATCTAGATCAAGCGACATCTTTAATGAATACAAGCGAACTTATTGGTCTGATCGTCGGAAAGCTGATCAGCGGCGTTTTACTTGCGGCCATTCCGTTCGGGCTGCTGTTTTTCATTAATGGAACCGCCTTTTTTGTATCCGCTGCATTGATTGCAGTTATCCACATTTCAGAACCTGCCGGCCTAAAAAGCAAAGGGGCAGAAGCCCTTAAGACAGGATACAGAATGCTGAAAGGCAACTCATCTTGGATGACTTCTGTCGGTTATTTTTTTATCGTGAATCTTGTCATTGCCGGGTTTATTTCGGTTATGGGGCCGATTCTTGCAGTGGAACGTTTTCATGAAAACTATTCTGTGTGGTTCGCCGTCATGTATGCAATGTTTCAGGGCGGAATGCTCTTAGGTAATCTTGCTGTATTTTTTAAGTGGAATACTAAGCGGCTTGAACGGCTCTATCCCAGAACTTTAACAGCTGTCGGATTGCTCATAATGTTTTTGTTTTTTCAGCTTAGCGGGCTTGAATGTGTCATTTTTTTGATACTAGGTGTTATTATCTCGTATATTGATGTGCAAACAGTTCTGTTTTTTCAAAAGACTGTTCCGACTGAATACTTCGGAAGAATTTTCGCGCTTATTTTTTCTATTGTAAAGATGGGAGAACCTCTTTCAGCAGCTGTTTATACAGTGCTTCTTGTGTTTATGGACGCTGATTATATTTTTCTGGCTGTCGGTCTGACCCTCGTGCTGACTTTTTTCATACTGTCAGTGAGGCAGGGAATGCAACGGGATGCCGGGAAAAAAGCGAATCAGTTTTTTTAATTTCTATATGAAAGAGCTGCCGATTATCATACGGCAGCTCTTTCATTAAAGATCCAAATAAAGTCTCACCATATCACGGCATTGTATGCCGTTTTCGAAAATGTCCTCATCATAATGTCGGGTAAAGAAATCATGATCGATGGCCTGCAGGCGGAAACCACATTTTTGATAGAGAGAAAGCTGATGAATGCTGGAATTTCCCGTGCCGATTTCAATCGTGTCCGCACCCAGCTCCTTTGCCTTTTCGATGGCGTCATGGACAAGCTGTTTGCCAAAACCCTTCTTTTGAAGAGACTCTTTTACGGCAATATTTACAATTTCAACTGTTTGCGGCCTTGTTTTTAGCAATACATAAACACCGGCAAGTTCATCACCGGCCCAAGCTGTGTAACATTCTCCTCTTTCAAGATATTCATCTACAATGTCTTTCGACGGATCGGCGAGCAGCAATAGATCGTATAATTCGTCATTTGCTTTTTCTCTTATTTGAATCCTGAGCTTTTGCACGTACATTCCACCTTTTCATATGATTATAGAGATATTTTCATGATTTTCTCCAATTTTATACCATTCTATTATAAAATATGTAACATAGGAAATGTGTACAAAATAGTGGATAAAAAACAGGAGGAAAGTCACATGTTTTGTAAGGAATGCGGTCAAAAAAATAATGAAGGGGCCAAGTTTTGTAAAGAATGCGGCACCCCGATTGGAGGGAGCAGCAGACAGGCAAATAAAGAAACAGCAAGCACTGCTGAAACGAGGCAGGCTCCGCGGAAACCAATCCCTAAGAAAACCATCATGTTATGGAGCAGCATTGCCGCAGCGTGCGTCATATTATTCACTGCATATAAAACCGGAGCGTACCTTACTTCTAAGGACAGGTTAGTCGACAAATTTGAGCAGGCTGTAAATGATGAGGATAAAGACCAAATCGCTTCGCTGCTAACACCGGCAAATGACAGGCTCAAGCTTACTAAACAAAACGTAAAGCCGTTTCTTACATATTTAAAGGATCATCCTGACAAAAAAGATGAGCTTTTTTCATCGCTGCGTGCTGAAACAGTCCAAAAGGATATTGTTTACGCGGAGAAAGACGGGAAAACTTTGCTAGTATTTGACCATTATGATTTAAAGATAGCACCTGTTTATTTTGAAGTAACCAGCAATTATAAACATACGGATCTCTATGTGAATAAAGAGGAAGCCGGATCTGTAAAGAAAGCAGATCAAGCACAAACCCTCGGACCGTACATTCCCGGCGAATATACAGTCTCAGCCAAACTGAAAAACGATGTAGTCGATCTTGTGAAAAAGGAAGACATTCAGGCGGTTGGTGACAATAGCTTTCGTGTTGATCTCTCATTGGAAGCGGATAATGTAACATTCAGCTTAGCTGACGCTATTAAGGATGGAAAGGGAGATTTGCTGATTAACGGCAAATCCATCCATAAGGATCCGTTCAAATCTGTCACATACGGACCGCTTCTGACAGACGGATCAATGACAGCTGAGGTCGAAGCGGAGTTTCCGTGGGGAAAAACAAAAACAGCGGGTGTGCCGATTGATAGCAAAGAAATGGAGTTAACATTAATTCCTGACCAAGACACACAAGAAACAATCATGAATACGATTGTCAAAACGACAAAGCAATATTCCAAAGCGCTTTCTGATGGAAATACAGCTCAGATGACAGAGGCAAGTGCCAGTTGGAAAGCCGAAGTAAAAGATAACGTGGATTCGAAGAAAAACACGGATTCTTACTTAAAAGATAAATATCTGGAAACAGACTTTGATTTGGATACATTTGCTCTATCCCAGAAAAATGACGGTACATGGCAGGCGTCAGTAAAAGGAAAAGAACTTCACCAGTCGGCTAATTATAATGACTATACGAAACCTGAAATGTCGGATGAGAGCCCGAGCTATGAATATCTGCTTTCATATGATAAAAAACAGAAAAAGTGGATGTTCGAAGATGCAGAATCAACTTTTGATTCTGCCGGCACAAATATAAAGAAAATAAAAAATGATCATGCAGAGACGTACACGTCAGCCTGGGCAGACGCAAAAGGCAAGAAAGCAAGCGTAAGCCCATCGGCCGGCGATGTCACGGATGAACAAGTGACATCATTTATGGTTAGTTATCTGACAAATCAATCAACCGCAGTGAATTTAAATGAATTTGCGGTCATGGAAGGCAATCTGGAAAAAGGAAGTTCATTATATAATGATCAGCAGAAATTGGTTAAGAAGCTGTACAGCGAGGGGACGACTGAAGTATTTATTGATGTAGAGGTAAAAAGCTTTAATCAAAGCGGCTCGAATATCACAATTAAAACATATGAAGAATTTGATATTACAAAATCAGGCGGCAGTACAAAGCGCAGAACATACAACTGGACCTACACCGGCGTAGTGAAAGACGGAAGAATTTATTTAACATCTATTCAATAAAAACAAACCCCCATCACCAGCAGGCGATGGGGGTGTTTTTTAAAAAAAGATATAACGGAAAATCTCTTTGATATAATGTTCGATGATGAACCGAAACGCAACGCACGTGATCAGATAAATCACAATGGTTGAGTAAATGATATCAGCTTTTCCTTTATACGAATGCTGGTAACTGCTCAGCATCGCAGGGGGAATAGCGAAGAATGCGCCGATTAAACCAATCGCTAACACGGTGAAACAAAGATCTGTATGTAATAAAAACAATAGAAGTGCAAGAATCAAAATAGCTGTAAATGGAATAAGAAACGCACCAAATCTGGAGAATGAATCTTTAAATGAGACTTGGTTTCCCGCGATTTTTAAGGAAAAAAAGATCAATGCATGCAACCCGAAAATAAAAAGGGCAAAGTAAATGGTTGGCTTTAAAAAGATTTCTGTAAAGCTCGCACTGCCGGGACCTTCTGAAAAAAGAATATAAAACATCAGCGGAGTTAGTAAACTGAAAAGCACCATTGTAATGATTCCGCTGATCAGCTGTTCGCCGCCTGTTGTTTTGCACTCCTGATAAGGGCGTTTCAGAACAGCCAGAACAAATGAACCGAACTGCTTTGCTGCTTGTTTTGCAGCTTCAGCTCCCGCCTGTGCTCCTTGATTTTCGCCGGCTTGGCGTGGAAGAGGCGATCCGCATTTCTCACAAAACTTTCCGCCATCTGCTTGATGGCCGCATTGAGGACAAAACATATGATGACTCCTTTTACATGTAATATAGGGAAAATAGACTAATAATGTCATTATAAAAGAAAAAAGTAGAAAAGTAACCAATATCCAGCCAAAAAATTTTCTCCAAGATTATGTATCAGAAACAAGACACGAGCTGCCAGATGCGAACCCGTGTCTTGTTTCTAGTTATTCATATATTTTTCAAATACGTCACCGAAATCTTTAATATGGTACTGCGAGCGGACGGAAGTGACCCATGTAAACCCGAATTCAGTCAGCTCTTTGTATTGTGTTTCAATATTGACGTGCTCAGGGCGGGTATGCTGAAGGATGGTGACTGCTCGTTCCAGACTTTGTTCAGCCTGATTGATCAAAATGTCATTTTCATAGATCGTTTCAGAGATACGGAGAAGGGCTTTATACAAATCTTTCAGCTTTTCAATTTGCTCTTTATGCACATCGATGTCAAATTGTTCAGAGCCCAGCTTGAACTTGATTTCAACATCCAAATCGACTTTCCCGGCGGTTTCCAGAAAAACATCAGAGATTTTATATTGGGAATAAGGGTAGCGTTTCAGCGTTCGTTTGGAGGAAGTGGCACGTTCGCCGTCAACATGGATCAGCGCCAGATTCGTGAAGCAATATTCATCGGCTTTTGTTTTAATCAGGAAATAAATTTTTTCGTTGTCTTCATGCATGACATAGTCATCAGCATCTGTTTTGTCATAATCCTGAGGTTCGATAATTTTTCCGATATCTGATAATCCGAGTGCATCTGCTGCAATTTTCTTGAACATATAGATACATCCTTCCTATTTACATAGTCACTTCATTGTAGCATGCGGTGTTTCCGAACGGCTATAAACGTTTGCGAAGAATCAGCCTCTGGGTAAGGCCAATGTCACATGGAGGAAGTATACGATGTTCTTATGTATGATGTTTCCAATATTAATCTCATCATGTAGAAAAGCAGTTCCCTTACTTCAGGGAGCTGCTTTCAGCTGTTTTCGGCACGTATTCAAATACTTCTTCACTCTCAAAAAACTCAATTAAGCGGCTCAGCCAATCATAGTAATGAAGCCATTCTCTTAATTCATTCAGCAGCTGATTGACTTTCTCTTCGGCTTCTCGGGGAAGCTCGTCCCTTTGTAAAAGATCCGTCAGCTCCCGGTTTAATTTTTTGTACAGCACTTTGTTTTTGCTCACGACCTTTGTCCAGTTCGCCGCAAATAAAGATATGAAGGTTTGATAATAATCCTGCTCTACGTCGTAAAGATCTTTTCTTACGCCTTTTTCAAACACCTTTTCGGCAATGTTGGCATCAATCATTTCACGGACGACCTGGCTCATCCGCGTTTTGCTCATGCCTGTTGCTTCTGACAGCTCGCTTAACGTCATCGGTTTTCGATTCATATAAATAATCCCGAGCACACGCCCGACAGTAGAAGGCATTCCAAACGTATGCATGTTTTCGGCAATCTTCTCGATGAGATGCTCTTCAGCATGTTCAATGATGTCGAGAGCAGTTTTTTCCACAGCTGATCATCCCTTCAAATGGCAATTGATGGTGTCAATATATCATATTTCTGCCAGTTGTTGAAAACAGCTGTATGCGGAGGAAGCGAGAGGTATCCGGCGTAATTGTAAGAACACCCTCTCTGCCTGAGTCATAACAATAAATAATCTGTAAATAACATATAATTTCAACACATTGTAAACTTTTTATTTTACAAAGTTCAAATTATAATAAAGATTATACTTTTCAGAAAAATTAACGGAAACCTGCGGAGGTGCACGGATTGCTGAAATTAGAACAAGTGTCAAAAGTATATAAAGGCGGCAAAAAAGCTGTGAACAGCATTGATTTAGATATTGCCAAGGGCGAATTTATCTGTTTTATCGGCCCGAGCGGCTGCGGAAAAACGACGACGATGAAGATGATTAATCGACTGATTGAACCGTCGTCAGGAAAGATCTATATCGACGGAGATAACATAATGGAACAGGACCCGGTTGAACTGCGGAGAAAAATCGGCTATGTGATTCAGCAGATCGGTTTGTTTCCCCACATGACCATTCAGCAGAACATTTCACTCGTCCCGAAACTGCTGAAATGGCCTGAAGAAAAACGGAAAGAACGGGCGAGAGAGCTGTTAAAGCTTGTTGATATGGGCCCTGAATATTTAGACCGTTATCCCCACGAGCTCAGCGGCGGACAGCAGCAAAGAATCGGCGTGCTGCGCGCACTGGCTGCGGAACCCCCTCTCATTTTAATGGATGAACCGTTCGGAGCGCTTGACCCGATCACGCGGGATTCCCTTCAGGAAGAATTTAAAAAACTGCAGAGAACGTTAAACAAAACCATCGTGTTTGTGACCCACGACATGGACGAAGCCATTAAGCTAGCTGACCGGATTGTGATTTTAAAAGCGGGTGAAATCGTTCAGGTCGGCACACCTGATGAGATTCTCAGAAATCCGGCAAATGAATTTGTTGAAGAATTTATCGGGAAAGAGCGCCTGATCCAGACAAGGCCTGAAATTGAGCGGGTTGAGCAGATGATGAACAGAATGCCTGTCACGGTCACAGCGGACAAAACGCTTTCTCAGGCCATTCAGCTGATGAGAGAAAAACGCGTCGACTCGCTGCTTGTTGTAGATGAGCAAAATGTGCTGAAGGGATACGTAGATGTTGAAATCATTGATCAAAACCGCAAAAAAGCGAGCGTTGTTGGTGATGTGTACCGCTCGGATATGTATACCGTGCAAAAAGGAGCCCTTCTCCGCGATACCGTCCGGAAAATCTTGAAGCAAGGAATTAAGTATGTTCCCGTTGTTGATGAAGAGCACCATTTAGCAGGGATTGTGACAAGAGCAAGCCTTGTGGACATCGTATACGATTCCATCTGGGGCGAGGAAAACCAGCTAATGACGATCTGATCAGGGGAGGAGCTCTTACACATGAATCAAATGATGACTTTTTTACAGACGAACGGCGGAGAGCTGCTGTATAAAACAGGTGAACATTTATACATTTCTCTCATTGCTGTTGTATTGGGCATTATCGTTGCGGTGCCGCTCGGCGTTCTGCTGACCAGAATGAAAAAAGGCGCAGGCGCGGTTATAAGTATCGTCAACATTGTGCAAACCTTGCCGAGTCTGGCGATTCTGGCATTTTTTATCCCGCTTCTCGGTGTGGGAAAAGTGCCTGCGATCGTCGCTTTATTTTTCTATTCGGTGCTTCCGATTCTGCGCAATACGTATACAGGCATTAAAGGTGTAAACAAAAATCTGCTTGAGTCAGGAAAAGGGATTGGAATGACCGGCTGGGAGCAGATCCGGCTCGTCGAGATTCCGCTGGCGATTCCGATTATTATGGCAGGCATCCGCACATCCACGATCTATTTAATCGGCTGGGCGACCCTTGCCTCATTTATTGGCGGCGGCGGACTCGGTGATTACATTTTTATCGGGCTGAACCTGTATCAGCCTGAATACATCATTGGCGGTGCTGTGCCGGTTACAATCTTAGCCATTATCATTGATTATTTGCTAGCCGTGACGGAACGAAAAGTGACACCGAAGGGATTGCAAGGGATGAAGGAAGTTTCTTAAGGAGTTGGCTGTATTGAAAACGAAAAAAATCAGATGGATCGGCGCGCTCGCTTTCGCCTTTGTCATGCTGCTGAGCGGCTGTTCTCTGCCGGGACTTGGCGGCGCCTCACAAGATACGATCAAGGTCGGGGCGCAAAGCATAACAGAATCAGAAATTTTAGCGAATATGATTGCGCAGCTCATTGAACACGATACGGATTTAAATACGGCTTTAGTCAAAAATCTCGGATCAAACTATGTTCAGCACCAGGCGATGCTCGGCGGTGACATTGACATATCCGCCACACGCTATTCTGGCACGGATTTAACGAGCACCCTCGGAATGGAGGCGGAGAAGGATCCGGAAAAAGCGCTGAATATCGTGCAGAAAGAGTTTGACAAACGTTTTAAATATAAATGGTTTGATTCTTACGGGTTTGATAACACATATGCCTTTACCGTAACAAAAAAGTTTGCGGAAAAGGAGCATGTAAACACCGTGTCTGATCTGAAGAAAAACGCTACTGAATATAAGCTGGGGGTCGACAATGCCTGGCTGAAACGGAAGGGCGACGGATATAAAGGTTTTGTCAGCACGTATGGATTCGAGTTCGGAACAACCTATCCGATGCAGATCGGACTTGTTTATGACGCAGTCAAAAACGAGAAAATGGACGCCGTTCTTGCTTATTCCACAGACGGCCGGATTAAGGCGTATGATCTCAAAATCCTAGAAGACGATAAACAGTTTTTCCCGCCGTATGACTGTTCGCCGGTGATTCCGGAAAAGGTGCTTAAGGAACATCCGGAGCTTGAAGGCATTATTGATAAACTGATCGGGAAGATTGACACGGAAACCATGCAGGAGCTCAACTACGAAGTGGACGGCAAACTGAAGGAGCCGTCTGTTGTGGCAAAGGAATTTTTAGAGAAACATCATTATTTTGACTAAGAAAAGAGGCAGACCAAATGGAAGTATTACAGCAGCTTGGCTCTTACTATTCGCAAAACGGCAGTTATGTGCTGCAAGAGTTTTCCCGCCATTTTCTGATGTCGGTGTACGGCGTTTTGTTTGCGGCCATCGTCGGCATTCCGCTTGGCATCCTGATTGCCAGGTACAGAACATTAAGCGGCTGGGTTTTCGCCGTCACGAACGTGATCCAGACGGTGCCGGCGCTCGCCATGCTGGCCGTGCTGATGCTAGTGATGGGGCTCGGCGCGAATACGGTCATTCTATCGTTATTTCTTTATTCACTGCTGCCGATCATCAGAAATACGTACACAGGCATTGTCAGCATTGAACATGCCTATCTTGAATCCGGAAAAGCGATGGGTATGACAAAGTTTCAAGTGCTGCGGATGGTCGAGCTTCCGCTGGCGCTTTCTGTTATTATGGCCGGCCTCCGCACCGCGCTCGTCATTGCCATCGGCATTACTGCCATCGGGACATTTGTCGGTGCCGGCGGTCTCGGAGACATCATCGTCAGGGGGTCAAACGCAACAAACGGGACCGCGATTATATTAGCTGGCGCGATCCCGACAGCCCTTATGGCGGTGATAGCTGATTTGGTCATGGGCTGGCTTGAACGCGCGTTAAGCCCGATTAAAAAGAAAAAGAAAAAACTGGCCAGTGCAGCTTAATAAAAAAACGCCTTGTTCATGACAGGGCGTTTTTTACGGTTTCGGCACATATTTAAAAATCTCTTCACTCTCAAAAAACTCAATCAGACGGCCGAGCCAATTGTAATAGTCGAGCCATTCCTTTAATTCCTTCAACAGCTCATTCACCTTTTCTTCCGCTTCAGGAGAAAGCTCTTCATCCAAGATACTGAGCAGCTCCCGGTTGAGTTTTTTATGCATCATTTTATTTTTGCTGACGACTTTGCTCCAAGTGGCTGTAAACAGAGTGATAAAGGTTTGGTAGTAATCCTCCTCAACATCGTATAAGTCTTTTCGCACGCCCTTTTCGAACACCTTCTCGGCGATGTTGGCATCGAGCATGTCCCGCACGACCTGGCTCATTCGCGTTTTGCTCATGCCGGTCGCTTCTGATAATTCCGTCAGCGTCATCGGCTTGCGATTCATATAAATAATGCCCAGCACACGTCCAACGGTAGAGGGCATTCCAAATGCATGCATGTTTTCCGCGATTCTTTCTATAAGGTGGTCTTCAGTCTGTTCAATTATCGTTAACGGATCTTTATCCAACAGTTTCAATCCTTTCAGCTAACAATTCCGATGTCAATATACCACATTTTTGATGAGGCGGAAATGCTGTAATCATAGAATTTGGCAGGAAATTGGAGCAATAAGGAGATCATTACCGGTCAATACGGGTAAATCAGGGTTTACACATAGTTTATAAATAATATGAACAAATTGTAAACTTTTTATTTTATAAACTTTATTCTATAATGGGAAGCATTCAATTATCTGAAAAATTAAATATGAACTGAACAAATTGAATGAATTTAATTTTGGAGGTGCGATGTTTGCTGACATTAAAAAATGTCTCGAAAACATATAAGGGCGGCAAAAAAGCTGTGAACAGCGTGAATCTGGAAATTGAAAAAGGTGAATTTATTTGTTTTATCGGTCCAAGCGGCTGCGGAAAAACGACAACGATGAAAATGATTAACCGATTAATTGAGCCGTCAGCCGGTCAGATTTTTATTGACGGCGAGAACATGATGGAACAGGACCCGGTAGAACTCAGGCGTAAGATCGGCTATGTCATTCAGCAGATCGGACTGTTCCCCCATATGACCATTCAGCAGAACATTTCACTTGTGCCTAAGCTGCTGAAATGGCCGGAGCAGCAGCGGAAAGAACGTGCGCGTGAGCTTTTAAAATTGGTCGATATGGGACCTGAATATTTAGACCGTTATCCTCATGAATTAAGCGGGGGACAGCAGCAGCGAATAGGTGTATTACGGGCACTTGCCGCGGAACCGCCGCTTATCTTAATGGATGAACCGTTTGGGGCGCTTGACCCGATTACGAGGGATTCCCTTCAGGAAGAATTTAAAAAACTGCAAAAAACCTTACATAAAACCATCGTATTTGTTACCCATGATATGGATGAAGCGATTAAGCTAGCAGACCGGATCGTCATTTTAAAAGGCGGAGAGATTGTGCAGATCGGAACGCCTGATGATATTCTGAGAAATCCGGCAAATGCATTTGTTGAGGAATTTATCGGCAAGGAGCGCCTGATTCAGTCATCAAGTCCTGATGTTGAGCGGGTTGATCAAATGATGAGTACACACCCGGTGACCATTACGGCGGATAAAACGCTCTCTGAAGCGATCCAGCTGATGAGGCAGGAGCGTGTCGACTCGCTGCTGGTGGTAGATGACAGCCACGTTCTTCTAGGCTATGTAGATGTGGAAATCATTGATCAATGCCGGAAGAAAGCCGAGCTCGTAGGCGAGGTCCTGCATCAAGACATCTACACCGTCTTGGGCGCAACACTGCTGCGGGATACAGTACACAAAATTTTAAAACGGGGTGTAAAGTACGTGCCGGTTGTAGATGAAGACCGCCGTTTAATAGGAATTGTGACGAGAGCGAGCCTGGTTGACATTGTGTATGAGTCCATCTGGGGAGAAGAAAAACAGCTCGCAGTATTGTCATAGGGAGGTTGTGAGACATGGATCATATCATTGAATTTTTGCAAACCAACGGAGGCGAGCTGCTTTACAAAACATATGAGCATATCACCATTTCTCTCATCGCCGTCATTTTAGGCGTGGCTGCCGCTGTGCCTCTTGGGATTGTGCTTACCAGAATGAAAAAAGGAGCCGGCACCATTATCGGCATTGTGAATATCATTCAGACGCTGCCTAGTCTGGCAATCCTCGCTTTCTTTATCCCGCTCTTGGGAGTCGGAAAAGTTCCGGCTATTGTGGCCTTGTTTTTCTATTCCGTTTTGCCGATCCTGCGCAACACGTATACCGGGATTCGCGGCGTTAATAAAAATCTGCTTGAATCAGGAAAAGGCATCGGGATGACGGCCGCTGAACAAATCCGCCTCGTGGAACTGCCGCTTGCCGCGCCCGTCATCATGGCGGGGATCAGAACATCCACGATTTATTTAATCGGCTGGGCGACGCTTGCATCCTTTATCGGAGGCGGCGGATTGGGTGATTACATTTTCATCGGCCTGAATTTATATCAGCCGGAATATATCCTCGGAGGAGCGGTTCCCGTCACGATATTGGCGATTGTCATTGATTATGTGCTGGCGTTGACGGAACGAAAAATCACGCCTGCCGGACTGCAGGGAATGAAGGAAGTTTCATAAGGAGGCTGCTCATGAAAAGAAAACATCTTAAATGGCTGAGCGGTTTTACGCTCGCAGTAATGCTGATGCTAAGCGGCTGTTCGCTTCCCGGGCTCAGTGCCGCTTCAGACCAGACCATCAAAATCGGCGCGCAAAGCATGAGTGAATCAGAAATCATCGCAAGCATGCTTGGACAGCTGATCGAACACCATACGGATCTAAAAACAACAACCATTAAAAATCTCGGCTCCAACGCGGTGCAGCAGCAGGCCTTGATGAACGGAGAAATCGATATTGCGGCCACAAGATATACCGGCGATGCGCTGACAGGAACGCTGAGAATGGAACCTGAAAAAGATCCGGACAAAGCGCTGGCGCTGACACAGCGGGAGTTTAAAAAAAGATATGATTTAAAATGGTATGACTCCTACGGGTTTGATAATACGTATGCCTTTACCGTCAGCAAGAAGCTTGCGGACCAATATCATTTAGAAAACGTATCAGACGTCAAAAAATGGGCGCCGCAATTAAAGCTGGGCGTCGACAATTATTGGATGAAGCTGAAAGGGAACGGCTATCAGGATTTTACAAAAACCTATGGCATGACATTCGGCGGCACGTATCCGATGCAGATCGGGCTTGTGTATGACGCGGTGAAAAGCGGAAAAATGGACATTGTCCTCGCTTACTCCACGGACGGAAGAATCAAGTCCTATGATCTCAAAATGCTAAAGGATGATAAACAATTTTTCCCGCCGTACGACTGTTCTCCGGTTGTTCCGGAACAGGTGCTTAAAGAACATCCTGAACTGGAAGGCATCATTCAGAAAATGATCGGAAAAATCGATACAGCCACGATGCAGGAGCTTAACTATGAAGTTGACGGTAACCTAAAGGAACCGTCTGTCGTTGCTAAGGAATATTTGCAAAAGCATCACTACTTCGAATCGTGAAAGGGGGATTGACCAATGAATGTGCTTGAACAGTTAATGAGGTATTATGCACAGAACGGCAGCTATGTCATGGAAGAATTTGGCCGCCATTTTCTTATGTCGGCTTACGGCGTCTTGTTTGCTGCTGTCGTCGGGGTTCCGGTCGGCATCCTCATTGCGCATTTCCGCCGCTTGTCAGGATGGGTATTCGCCGTAACAAATGTCATTCAGACGATTCCGGCGCTCGCCATGCTGGCAGTCCTGATGCTTGTCATGGGGCTGGGTGCAAACACAGTGATTTTATCATTATTTCTGTATTCCCTGCTGCCGATTATCCGAAACACGTACACAGGCATTGTCAGCATTGAACACGCATACTTAGAATCAGGAAAAGCGATGGGGATGACGAAATTCCAAGTTCTTCGGATGGTTGAGCTCCCGCTCGCGCTTTCTGTCATTATGGCAGGCCTTCGAACGGCTCTCGTCATCGCTATCGGCATTACAGCAATCGGCACATTTGTCGGCGCCGGCGGCCTTGGGGATATGATCGTCCGCGGGTCAAACGCCACAAACGGAACGGCGATTATTCTAGCTGGCGCGATTCCGACTGCGGTGATGGCGGTTGCGGCTGATTTGCTCATGGCTTGGCTGGAGCGGGTGTTACATCCGGTCAAGAAAAAAAGAACCAGGGTGAGACGTATTCAAACAGCTGCATAAGAACAAAAAAAGAGGCTTGGATGATTACAGCCTCTTTTTTCTTATTTAAATTGTAAACTGATCCATTTTCTGATTAAGTTCTTTCGCCAAACGCTCAAGCTCCTCAGCATTTTGAAGCACTTGATCCATTGAATGGGCGGATTGCTCGGTAATGGAAAATGTTTCTTCAATGCCGGCGGCGGATTCTTCAGAAACGGAGGCGATGTTTTCAATCGATTGGTTAATTGTGATCGATTGGTTTGTTAACTGCTTTAATCCGTCCGTTACTTCCTTAATGCTGTCCGCTACATAGGTGACCGATTGCTTAATATTCTGCATGGCCTGTCCGGTGTCAGTCAGGTTTTCAGTACCTTTTTCTACTTCGGTAAAGCTGCTTTCCAGGTATTGAATGACAGTGTTGATTTCCTGCTGTGTGCCGCCTACTATTTTAGTGATATCCTGAACGGAGTCAGATACGCCGTCTGCGAGCTTTCGGACCTCTTCGGCCACAACGGCGAAGCCTTTGCCGCTTTCTCCTGCGCGGGCTGCCTCAATTGCGGCATTAAGTGACAATAAGTTCGTTTGCTCGGCAATGCCGTTAATGACCTGAACAAGCTTGTTGATGTCCTGAGAATGCTGTTCCAGCGATCTCACTTTATGAACGGCCTCCTGAACGATATGATGGATTGTTTTCATTTGCTGCACTGACGTATCCATATTTTCGTTTCCGTTTACGGCGAGTTCGAGAACGTTTTGAGACGTATCGCTGATCGTCATGCCGTGATTGTAGGCTTTATCAATGCTTTCTGTAAATTCATTCATTGATTCGGCAATCGTCACAGCGTCTTGCGCCTGCTGCTCGGAGCCTTCAGCCATTTCGTTCATCGTTTCGGTAATATGCCTGCTGCCGGTTCTTGTTTCATTCGTTGCAGTGGTCAGCACCTGTGATGAAGAAAGCACGCGGGTGGAGATTTCTTTTGAATATCCGACGATATCTCTTAAATTCCCTACCATTTTCTGAAGCGCTTCGTTCAAATCGCCGAGCTCGTCTTTTGAGGCCAGCGCCTCTATGTCATTTGAAAGATTGCCTTCGGCGATCTCATTCGCAGATGACTTCATTCGAATAATCGGTTTTACAATGCTGCGATTGATATAAAGCCAAATACATATGCTGATGGCGATGGAGGCTGCCAGAAGCAAAGCCGTGTAAATCAGACCTTTATGATAAACATCCTTGGTTTCTTTCACCGCCGTGTTGCTGCCTTCTTTATTAAAGTCAACAAGTTCAGTGATTGATTTTTTCATATCCTCAAAGCTTGCTTCAGTCTGTACCAATAACCCCCTTGCTTTATCTATATCATTCGTGCGTCCGCTCTCTAAAATCTGGTTATGAATAGTCGTATATGAGTTGACTTCAGTCTTGAGCTGTTCGAAAATGCTGCGTTCTTTGTCATTAGAGATTGTCTTTTCATAGTTATCAAGCTTTTTATTGATATCCTTAAGGATCTGGTTCATATCTTGGTCTAGGGTATCCATTTTATCTTTGTCTGTATAAATCAGGAAATCCTTTTCCTTAGAGGAAAGGTGCTCTGTCAAATAATTAATAGATGTAATTTCTTTAATGCCGTCTATCCATTTTGTATTGATTTCATCTGTCTTTTTGATGATGTGCTGCATATTGAAAGCGCCTATTCCGCCTATAAGCAGATTGATGAGAATCAGTGTCAAAAATACCAGGCTGAATTTGCGGGAAATCGTCAGTCGCATATAAGTGTTCTCCTTTAAAAAAGTGATGTGATGTACTATATATCGGCTGAGAAATTGTTTTTTCACCTGGAAATAAAAAATAAAAAACGGCTCTTCTCTCCGTGGAGATAGAACCGTTTTAGCAATTACATATGAAAGGAAGGGTCAATCCATTCAGTAGCCCATTTGGAGATTTCACCCAGAATGGGCGCTAACGCCATTCCTTTGTCGGTTAATGAATATTCGATGCGAACCGGAGTTTCGGGGATGACGTCCCGCTTAACCACTCCTTCAAGCTCAAGTTCTTTCAGCCTTTCTGACAGAACTCTGCCGCTTAGATTTGGAAGTGCTGCTTCTATTTCGCTAAATCGCTGCTGACCGTTCAACAGCTGAAAAACGATTAAAGCAACCCAGCGTTTGCTCAAGATGTCGACTGCTTTTTCAAATCTAGGACACATTTCTGATTGGTTCATACTTTTCACCTCGTCTGTCATTATTATAACGCAAATAACGAGGGAACGTATGCATGCGTGATTGATAAAATGCGGAAAGAGACGCAGAGGATTACGTGGAAGAGGAGCGTTTTTTCGCTTCGGAAGCTAAAAAATCGAAGTATTTGCTGAGATTTTCAATATCCTGCTTGGAGAGATGCCGCCATTTTTCGCTGTTAAAAAGAGACAGGTTCTCCGTTCCGCGAGTGACAGCCGTCTGATAAATCGCATAAATAGACTGATAGCTTTCAGAAGCCTCTCGAATTTCTTCAGGAAAAGCGGTAATGTGCCCTGCGGCTGCCATCAGGTTTTCGTGCGGTATTTTCAGCACCGCTGCGAGCTTTTTTATGGTCGCGGGCTTTGGGGTGCCGCGCTTGCCGTTTTCTATTTTTGAAATGGTCGCTGAGCTGATGCCCGAGTACACCGCAAGCTGATTCACTGTCAGTTTGCGGGCGCGGCGCAGCGCCCTTAATTCCTGTCCGAATGTTGACATGATGATCGCCTCGCATTTCTGGAAAGAGTTATTGATCAGCAGATCGTTTTTTGGCTTCGTCTGAAATAAAAGAGAAATAATGATCCAGCATGAGCAAATCCTCTTTGTTGAGATACTGCCATTTTTCACTCTCAAGAAGGGCAAGATTTTTCAGGTCATAAGCCTCCGCCTTTTCAAGCAGCTGGCACTTCGTTTCATAAGTCGCTCTGGCTTCATGAACCTCTTCGATATATCCCGCTTTATACATAAGCCCTTCATAAGGAATTTTTAAGGCCTCCGCCAGTTTTTTGATGGTGGCAGGTTTAGGAACGCCGCGTTTGCCGTTTTCAATTCTGGAGATGCCGGCCGCGCTTACACCGGAATAAGTCGCCAGCTGGTTGACTGTCAGCTTTCTCTCCTCACGCAATGCCCGTAATTGTTCGCCGAAGCTTTCCATATGTCTCACCCCGTCCCTCACTGTTACTCATATTTTAGTATGTTTATTGACTAAAGGGAATAGGTGGGCTGGAAATGTATTGACAAAAGTTAACATACGCCGTAATGTAAATGTATAGAAAAAGTTTTTTCATGAACGGAAGGTGAGGAAAGTGCCAGTAGAAAAGATACAGATTAGACGTGATTATGTATTGCAGTATATGGTCAATAACGATTATTCCCTCAATCAGCTTGCGCTGGAAATCGGAGTCTCACCCGCCACACTGAGCCGTGTGCTGAATGGAGAAAGACGGCCGGGGCAGCTTGTGATCGGAAAAATGCTTCACTATTTTGACTTGAAGTTTGAGGATCTTTTTTACTATGACTTTGTTGACAAAAGTCAATGATATAAGAACGCCTGGGGAACCAAGCGTTTTCTAAGCCTTATCATCAATGTGTCAAAACAAAACCCGTCACAAGTTCATTGCATGTTTTCCATTGTTTTGTCGGCAGCTGATGGCCTTGGTATTCCAGCCTGAAAAATTCAGCGTGGCTGCATGCTTTCCGGTAATAGCCTGCATGTGTAAAGGTCCAGTCGCGCAGGCCGCCATACATAAACAGCATCGGCATGTTAAAACGGGGCAATTGTTCAAGGCAGCTGTAGCGGAGCGAATCCCGATAATATTGATACCAATGGCCGAGGTCAGCTTTTTTCATATGACTCGTTAATAGATTTCGGAGCTGTCTGTTTTTCGTATGGCTGCTGGCGATAATTTTCATCAGCAAGCCGGGACTTTTTTCAAGAAGATACATTCCCATTTTGTGAAGCTGCTGACCGGCCATGGTATGAACAGCGGGGTAAGCGCCGGCCAACACCAAATGAGATACTTTGTCCGGCCGGGTGAAGCCGATGTGCTGTGCAATTAAGCTGCCGGCGGAATACCCGAATACTGCAGCCTGATCAACGTGCAAACGATCCATAAATTGCACGATCTCGTTTGCGTAATAGGAAATCGAGATTTGCTGGTCTGCATGATCGCTGTCGCCATGTCCGCTTAAATCGGGAAATATCACCCTGAAATGATCCGCCAGAAGGCGCTGATAATAAAAAACCTTGCGGCCCATGCCCGGCGGGTGAATAAAAATGATAGGGATTCCCTGTCCATATTCCTCATAATATAGATGTTTCTTATTGGCTGTGCTGATGATCGGCATTGTTGTTCTCCCTTTTCGCTCAATTCATACGAATAGGCTAACCAAAACAAAATGTCTTATCCGGTCTTTTGGCGTCTGATACGGCGTGACATGGCAAACCTTTTCATGTAAAATAGAAGTAATGTAGGCCAGTGAGTCTGGAGGTGTAAGGGATGCACGCGGTTTTGATTACCTTATTGGTTATCGTCAGTATTGCACTTATTATTGTCGTTTTGCTTCAATCCAGTAAAAGCGCCGGATTATCTGGTGCGATTTCAGGCGGAGCGGAGCAGCTCTTCGGGAAACAAAAAGCAAGAGGTCTTGATTTGATTCTGCACCGCATTACGGTTGTGCTGGCAGTCTTGTTTTTCGTGTTGACGATTGCGCTTGCTTATATCCTATAGGGCAATGTTTGTATAAGGTCTGATGTAAAGTCAGGCCTTTTTCACGTTTCTGGCTGATATTCAGAGCGTTTTTTTCTGATCAAACTGTGGAAAACTAAAATGATCGTGCAGAAAGAAAGGGAGAAATGAGCATGAAAGTTGTGACACCAAAACCATTTACATTTAAAGGCGGAGACAAAGCGGTGCTTTTGCTGCACGGCTTTACAGGGAATACAGCAGATGTGAGAATGCTGGGACGTTATTTGAATGAACGGGGCTATACGTGCCACGCGCCTCAATATGAAGGACACGGCGTTCCGCCTGAAGAATTGGTACATACGGGGCCTGAAGACTGGTGGAAAAACGTCATGGATGGCTATGAATATTTAAAATCTGAAGGCTATGAGAACATTGCTGCCTGCGGACTGTCGCTTGGCGGGGTTTTTTCGCTGAAATTGGGTTACACTGTACCCATAAAGGGAATTGTTCCAATGTGCGCGCCAATGCATATTAAAAGCGAAGAGGTCATGTATCAGGGCGTCCTTTCCTACGCGCGCAATTACAAAAAATTCGAGGGGAAAAGCCCGGAGCAAATAGAAGAGGAAATGAAGGAATTTGAAAAAACGCCGATGAATACCCTTAAGGCGCTGCAAGACTTGATTGCCGATGTGCGAAAGAATGTCGATATGATCTATTCTCCGACATTTGTTGTGCAAGCCCGTCATGATCACATGATTAATACCGAAAGTGCCAATATTATTTACAATGAAGTGGAAACTGACGATAAACAGCTGAAATGGTATGAGGAATCAGGCCATGTTATCACGCTGGACAAGGAACGGGACATCGTACATCAAGATGTGTATGAATTTTTAGAGAAGCTGGATTGGTAACCAACAGGAGGTCGGATTATGGAAAAAGAAGCATTTATGGATAAGCTTCTCTCGTTTATGAAGGAAGAGGCGTACAAGCCTTTGACTGTTCAGGAACTTGAGGAGATGTTACAGATTACGGATGCCGAGGAATTTAAAGAGCTCGTCAAAGCGCTGGTTGCGCTGGAGGAAAAAGGGCTTATCGTGCGGACGAGAAGCGACCGCTATGGCATTCCGGAAAAAATGAATTTAATTAAAGGAAAGCTTTCTGCGCATCCGAAGGGATTTGCCTTTTTGCTGCCTGAGGATACGTCGTTAAGCGATGTGTTTATTCCGCCTAATGAGCTGAATACTGCTATGAACGGCGATATCGTCATGGTACGCCTGAATTCGCAGTCAAGCGGCTCCAGACAAGAGGGTACCGTCATTCGTATTTTAGAAAGAGCGATTCAGCGGGTAGTCGGAACCTATACAGAAACAAAAAACTTTGGTTTTGTCATTCCGGATGACAAAAAAATCACAAGCGATATCTTCATTCCTAATAGCGGGAAAAATGGCGCGGCTGAAGGGCATAAGGTGGTTGTTAAGCTGACCAGCTATCCTGAAGGCCGAATGAATGCAGAGGGTGAGATTGAATCCATTCTCGGCCATAAAAATGATCCGGGCATTGATATTTTATCAGTCATCCATAAGCACGGACTGCCGGGTGAATTCCCTGCCGATGTAATGGAACAGGCGACAAGCACGCCTGATACGATTGATGAAAAAGACCTGAAAGACCGCCGTGATCTCCGTGACCAGGTCATTGTCACCATTGACGGAGCGGACGCGAAGGACTTGGATGATGCGGTTACAGTGACAAAACTGGATGACGGCAGCTATAAGCTTGGCGTTCACATTGCCGACGTCAGCCATTACGTGACTGAAAACTCGCCGATCGACAAAGAAGCGATGGAAAGAGGAACGAGTGTGTATTTGGTTGACCGTGTGATTCCGATGATTCCGCACAGACTGTCAAACGGTATTTGTTCATTAAATCCGAAGGTTGACCGCCTGACACTTTCTTGTGAAATGACCATCAACAGTCGGGGAGAAGTCACAGAGCACGAAATCTTCCAAAGCGTCATCAAAACAACGGAAAGAATGACATATTCCGATGTGAATCAGATTCTTGTTGATGATGATGAAGAATTAAAGCAAAAGTACGAACCGCTCGTGCCGATGTTCAAAGACATGGAGCGGCTGGCAGAAATTCTTCGCGAAAAGCGGATGAACCGCGGCGCCGTGGATTTTGACTTTAAAGAAGCAAAGGTGCTTGTCGATGAAGAAGGCGCGGTCAAAGACGTTGTGATCAGAGAACGATCTGTCGCCGAAAAACTGATTGAAGAATTTATGCTTGTTGCGAACGAAACCGTTGCAGAGCATTTCCATTGGATGAACGTTCCGTTTATTTACCGGATACACGAAGAGCCTAATGCTGAAAAACTGCAAAAGTTTTTAGAGTTTGTGACAACATTTGGATATGTTGTAAAAGGAACGGCGGGAAATATTCATCCGCGCGCGCTGCAAAGCATTCTTGACGCTGTTCGTGACAAACCAGAGGAAACAGTGATTTCTACTGTCATGCTACGTTCCATGAAGCAGGCGAAATACGACCCGCAAAGCTTGGGGCACTTCGGCCTGTCAACGGAATTCTATACCCATTTCACATCGCCGATCCGCCGTTATCCGGATTTAATCGTCCACAGATTGATCAGAACGTACTTAATCAACGGCAAGGTCGATGAAGCGACACAGGAGAAGTGGGCTGAACGGCTTCCGGATATAGCTGAACATACTTCATCAATGGAACGCCGTGCAGTTGACGCAGAGCGTGAAACAGATGATCTGAAAAAAGCGGAATATATGCTTGATAAAATCGGTGAAGAATTCGACGGCATGATCAGCTCTGTGACAAACTTCGGGATGTTTGTCGAGCTGCCGAATACAATTGAAGGACTCGTCCACGTCAGCTTTATGACAGATGACTATTATCGCTTTGACGAGCAGCATTTTGCGATGATCGGCGAGCGGACGGGGAATGTGTTCCGTATCGGAGATGAAATTACAGTCAAAGTCGTTGACGTCAATAAAGACGAGCGCAATATTGACTTCGAAATCGTCGGTATGAAAGGCACCCCGCGCCGTCCGAGAGAAATGGACAGCCGCAGCCGAAAACGCGGAAAACCTGCCAGAAAACGCGTGTTAAGCACAAATACGCCTGTATCTCCTGCTCCTTCCGAGGAAAAAGGGGAGTGGTTCACAAAGCCGAAGAAGAAAAAGAAAAAACGCGGCTTTCAAAACGCACCGAAGCAGAAACGGAAAAAGAAGAAATAGCAGCTCAACCAGCAAATAGGGCCGCAGTGCTCTATTTGCTTTCTTTCGGAAACAGCTTTTCATTGTAGCCATGCGTGACATTTGGTAAAATAGAGCGTATCGCAAAGGTCGACAGTTTTTCCTTAGTGAGAGGAGGTTCTGGCATGCCGAAAGGGTCAGGAAAAGTATTATCACAAAATAAAAAAGCCAATCACGATTATTTTATAGAAGAAACATATGAAACAGGCATTGTATTGCAAGGAACAGAAATCAAAGCGATTCGCGCCGGCCGCGTGAATCTTAAAGATTCCTTCGCCAAAATCGAACGGGGAGAAGTATTTCTCCACAATATGCACGTCAGCCCGTATGAGCAGGGAAACCGCTATAACCACGATCCGCTCCGGACGAGAAAGCTGTTAATGCACCGCAAGGAAATTAACAAGCTGATCGGCTTAACGAAGGAAAAAGGGTATTCTCTCGTTCCGCTCAAGCTGTATTTGAAAAACGGCTTTGCCAAAGTTCTTCTCGGTCTGGGTAAAGGGAAGAAAAACTATGACAAACGTGAAGATCTGAAGCGCAAGGATGCGAAGCGTGAAATTGAAAGAGCGTTCAGAGACAGTCAAAAAGGGTTCTAAAAGCATAACGCTTGATACTGAAATCCAGCCTGTGCTATACTGATTTCACGATGAGATGACACGGTCTTTTCTTGAAGGATTTGTCAATTGAAATGAGCCGTGATCATGTTATAATAGGAATGTAGCCAGTTTGAGTGAGAGCTTGATATTTCTCCCGTATTTCCCTTATAACAAGGGGACGTTACGGATTCGACAGGGATGGATCGAGCTTGAGCTGCGAGCCGAGAGGCGATCTCGTAAACACGCACATAAATATAACTGGCAAAACTAACAGTTTTAACCAAAACGTAGCATTAGCTGCCTAATAAGCGCAGCGAGCTCTTCCTGACATTGCCTATGTGTCTGTGAAGAGCACATCCAAGTAGGCTACGCTTGCGTTCCCGTCTGAGAACGTAAGAAGAGACAAACAGACTAGCTCTCGGAAGGCCCGCCCGCAGGCAAGAAGATGAGTGAAAACACAAATATGCAGGCTACGCTCGTAGACGCTTAAGTAATCGATGTTTCTGGACGTGGGTTCGACTCCCACCGTCTCCATACATACTTTGTAACCGCAGTGCTATCAAGGCTTCTAAAGCTTTCGAGGGCACTGCGGTTACTTTTTGGTAACACTTTTAAAATTTTTCATTTTCCATGAAGCCAATAACGTCATTTGTGTAGACGGATAAAGGTGACTATACTTGTTCAATGCGATGACCAATGAATTGCATTTTTTATTGATTAAGTATGACGCATGTGAATGTCTGAAGTCGTGGATCACCCCTGATTTTCTAAGGTATTTTTCGTAGCGTCTATCAATTGTGCTAGTCGCTATGCTATCGTAAAAAGAACCAAAAATCCTATAATCTGATTTTACTGGCGCTGTGTTTTCAGCGCCATTTTTATGTCTTTTAAAAGAGACAGTTACTCTATCGGCTCTCTCTGAATCTGCATGTGAATTTTATTCCTAATCCCAATTATTCGGGAGATGCAATTGAGATGGTATGGGAGGTTTGGGACATAGTGTTAGGGGAGCTGTACACATGAAAAAGAACAAAGGAGGTTATGTAAGCTTGTCGGGCACTGCGTACTCACTGGATTTTAGTAAATACACAGTGTTGCATGAACTTGATTCAAAGCACCTTTACTTAAGTTAAGTGCATCTTCCAAATATCCTTGAATACTACTGATTTTGACATTCGTATAATTATATTCTTTATTCATATATAAGCGGAAAGCGATCATGCCATCTTTTTGACCTGCAGTCTAAGGAGACTTTTCAAGCCCATTCTCTTTGACTGTATACCCCGTCTCTTTGTCAAAAACTAAAATCTTAGTAAAGATGTACTCAACTTCTGCTAGAGATTTTTTAACTTGTTCTTCAGTTAAGCCATCTTAACCATCCTCCGGATTCAATTGGGTTGCTGAACTGCTGGTGCTATTGTCGCAATAGCAAGAAAGAAAACCGACGCCGGAAAAAACAATCTTTTCAACATGTATGAACTCCCCCTTTTTTGAAATGGTAAAAGCAACATACATTTTTCAAAAGAAGGGTTTTAATCATAATAAGTCAAATATCGACAGAAGATTGTTACCACAAATGCAAAGCAAGAAACGAAAACGCCCATGCCAATATGCCGAACATTACAAAGAACCTAAGAAAAGTTTCATATCTTGTAAGTCTTCGTTCTCTTTTTGTTTTACCTAATCTCCAATACAGGGCGTAGCCGGAGAATAATAAAATGATTTGTCCAAATTGCGACACAGATTCTAAAAATTCTATACCATTCATTGATTTTCACCTCGTTTATTTATGAGAAAAAAATAAAGCAGACTTGCAGAGAGTCTACTTATACCGCTTATCCAAAGTACCCATTTTCTTCGGTTTGAAAATCGCTTGAGGGTGAAATGGCTTGCACGTCGGTTAATAAAGTAAGGCTGAATGCTGTTGGTTAAATGCCCTATCCTTATTCGCCTATTTACCCATCACATATTAGTTTTATTATCGCAAATGGAAAGGTGAATTCCAATATTCACTTGAAAATTAGTAATTTGTCATATGTCTAATGGTATAAAGGAATGTCGTTTCCCTTATCCAGCAGTACCTTTTACAGGTTCTGCTTCATTTTTTTTCGTATAACAGGCACCAAAAAGTGCGTACTTCCATCTGAATCCCAGCTGTTTCATACTGGTTTTACAGCAGATGTTTTACCAATCGCATTTCTGTTAATAAATAAGAGGAAACAAAAACGGAGGGATGAACGAATGAAATTGAATTTACATGGCAAAACCGCACTGGTGACCGGCTCAACGTCGGGGATCGGCAAAGCGATTGCCGCTTCGTTAGCGAAAGAAGGCGCGGCGGTTATCATTAACGGACGCCGGGAAGAAAAAGTGAATCAGACGATAGACGATTTGAAAACACAGCATGCAGAGGCTGTGTTTTATCCGGCCGCATTTGATCTTGGAACCGAAGAAGGCTGCAATGATCTGTTTCAGGCATATCCGCAGGTTGATATTTTGGTCAATAATTTAGGGATTTTTGAACCGGCAGAGTATTTTGATATCCCCGATGATGAGTGGTTCCGATTTTTTGAAGTGAATATTATGAGCGGTGTGAGGCTCACACGCAAGTATTTACACAAAATGATAGAGAAGAAAGAAGGCAGGGTGATTTTTATTGCCAGTGAAGCGGCAATCATGCCTTCTCAGGAAATGGCCCATTACAGCGCGACGAAAACGATGCAGCTTTCCATTTCCCGCAGCTTGGCGGAGCTGGCAACCGGCACAAATGTAACGGTAAATACAATCATGCCGGGTTCAACCTTAACAGAGGGAGTGGAAACAATGCTGAACTCTCTTTATCCTGGTGAAAACCTGACTGTTCAAGAAGCTGAGGCCCGTTTTATGAAGGAAAACCGTCCGACTTCAATTATCCAAAGGCTGATCCGGCCGGAAGAAATCGCTCACTTTGTTACATTCCTAAGCAGCCCGCTGTCTTCCGCGATTAATGGCGCGGCACTTCGGGCGGACGGCGGCTTGGTCCGCAGCGTCTTTTAGAAAACCTCTCCCTCTGGGAAGAGGTTTTTTATTGTATTGATTTCCAGAACCTGCTGTCGTATAATTTTGGTACCGAAAAAGTTTTTGTAGTACTGAAAGCGAGGTGATGGATTTGGAAAAAAGAATATTGGCGGAAACCATTCGCCTGATCAGACAGAAAGGTTTTTCATTTACAATGAACGATCTGGCGGGAGCGCTTGGAACAAGCAAGCGGACGCTTTATGCGCATTACCCGTCGAAAGATCAGCTTGCGGAGGCCGTCGTGGCGCAGTTTATCGCGGAGATGAAGCAAATGGAAAAGAGCATCTATGAAGATGAGACCCTAGATGCGCTTGAAAAGGTGAAGCAAATGCTGATAGGTCTTCCAAAGGAAATGGAGCTGCTGAACATGGGGTTATTACAAGAGCTGAAGAAATCCCATTACGATGCGTGGCTCAAATTAGACACGTTTATGAAGGAAGAATGGTCAGTTGTTATTGGATTGTTAAACGAGTGCAGGGAGCAAAAGAAGATCAGAAACATTAACATTAATTTATTGGTTCAAATGTATATAGGAAGCATCAACCAAGTATATGATCCTGATTATCCGCTCAAACATCAGTACACGACAGGAGAGGTTCTTGAATCAATCGTAGATGTATTATGTAACGGGATAACAGAAAAATGAGGAGGCTGGT
Source organism: Bacillus sp. AF23 (assembly GCF_020861455.1). NCBI lineage: Bacteria > Bacillati > Bacillota > Bacilli > Caryophanales > Bacillaceae > Bacillus > Bacillus sp. AF23. The sequence goes on along the minus strand of NZ_JAJHVY010000031.1, from coordinate 23,431 downwards.
GGCGCGTGCAGTGGATGTTTTTATGTTTGGCCATTTTATTTGAAGTTGCCGGTACGGTCAGTATGAAGCTTTCAGCGGGTTTCACAAAGCTTCTGCCGAGTGTGCTATTGATGTTTTTTTATGGCGGGAGTCTTTTCTTTCTGACGCTTACGCTCAAATCTATCGATGTATCTGTTGCTTACGCTGTCTGGTCGGGGATGGGCATTGTCCTGATCACAGTTGTCGGGTTTTTGTATTTTCAAGAGAATATAAGTGTCATGAAACTGATTTCAATCGGGCTGATTATTGCCGGTGTAGTATCTTTAAACCTGATCGATCAAGGGGCGGAGCCTCAAACGGTACATAAAAGTGAGCAGTAACATGAGAGTGATGAAACTGTTCTTTCTCGTGACGGATATCGGTTTTATATTGTACTGGCTGTCTGCCGGCTTTTCATTAATGCCGGAAAGCTGGGCCTTTAAACATTATCAAGACCCGTTTATGATCGCCTGGAATTGGTCCTTTTTTCCATTGGATATTTTAATCTCCATTACTGGTTTGTACAGCTTGTATTTGCAGCGCGTCAAAAGAGCAATATGGAGGCAGATGGCGCTGATTTCTCTTGTGCTGACCTTCTGTTCAGGCCTTCAGGCTTTATCATTCTGGACATTTAGCGGGGATTTTGATCTTGCATGGTGGCTGTTTAATGGATACCTTTTGATTTATCCTTTATTTTTTATTCACAGACTTTTATCTAAGCAGTGCGAGTAGCACTGTTTTATTTTTTGAAAACACTTTGTTTTCCGAAAAATAAAACGATATAATATGTAATATATTGCATATTACATGTCAGGAGGATATACGTTGGCGACTCAGAAACAACGGTTGTACGGCTTTTTAATGGTGATTGTCGGAGCTGCTTTTTGGGGATTATCGGGAACGGTTGCCCAGCATTTATTTGAAACGAGTGATGTATCGGTGGAGTGGCTTGTAACGGTGCGATTACTGTTATCAGGCCTGTTGGTGCTGATTATTGTGTCCGCCGGTAAGAACAGGAGGGCAGTTTGGGGCATATGGAAAGATAAAAAAGCGGCTGTCCAGCTTATTGTTTTCGGGATTGCCGGCATGCTGGGTGTTCAGTATACGTTTTTAGCTTCAATCGGAACCGGAAACGCAGCGGTGGCCACGCTGCTTCAATACTTAGCGCCTGTTCTGATTGTGCTGTATTTGCTTCTGACCCGTAAGAATTCATTTCAGTTTTCCGATTTTTTGGGGCTATTATTGGCTTTAGCAGGCACTTTTTTGCTGCTGACAAATGGAAACATCAGCAATTTAACAGTTTCTCCTTTATCTGTTGTATGGGGGCTTCTTTCTGCTGGCGCGCTTGCCTTCTATACGCTGTATTCCAGTTCTCTTTTGAAAACATGGGGGTCGGCTCTCGTCATTGGCTGGGGGATGCTGATCGGGGGCGTCGGCATGAGTTTTATTCATCCGCCTTGGGCTGTACAGGCAGAAGGCTGGACGGTTTCTGGAATTGTATCGGTCGCTTTTATTGTTATTTTCGGAACGTTATTGGGATTCTGCATGTACCTAGAAAGTTTGAAATATTTATTCCCGCAAGAAGCGAGCATGCTGGGATGCACTGAGCCGGTTGCCGCAGTCGCGTCTTCAATTCTTTGGCTTGGCGTGTCCTTTGGGTTGTTTCAAGCAACAGGAGCGGCATGCATTTTAGTCATGATTTTTGTCCTTTCACAGAAGAAAAGTGCCGGCAAAACGGCAGCATTAAAAAACCAAACCCATATTCAGAGGTGATGCTTTGTGCCGATACCGTCAAATGCCCCGAAGCCGAAACGGCAGACTGCCAAAAAGCTTGCTTTTGAGCAAATTCAAAAGTGGATCGTGGAAGGAGTGCTTGTGCCCGGAGAAAAATTGAATGACGATGCGTTGGCTAAAGCGCTAGGCGTCAGCAGAACACCGGTCAGAGAGGCTTTGCAATTATTAGAGATGCAGGGGTTTGTTGAAATGTCTCCGGGGAAAGAAACAAGAATTTCACAGATTGAAAAAAATGATGTCTTCAAAGTCTATCCGCCGATGGCGTCTCTCCAGTCCGCCGCTGCCGAATTGGCAATTGAAAACATTCAATCGTCTCATATAGAGCAGCTGACAGCCATCAATCACGAAATGAAAGCGGCAATTGACCGAAACGAAATCTATGAAGTGCTTGGCATTGATAAAGCGTTTCATGATGTGATCATTGAGGCGGCTGATAATGAATATATCCGCAATTTTACCTCAGTTCTTCACATGCATATTCTTCGGCTTGAGTACCTTTTTTTCAAGTCTCCGCAGAATTCAATTGAAGAACATAACCAAATCATTCAGGCATATAAGGAGAAAGACCGGAAAAAGGCGGCTGAGCTGACATACAGCAACTGGATCAAACCCATGCATGACATTGCGAAAAAACTTGTGTAATGAAGGCAGAGAAGATATGTCTCTGTCTTTTTTGATGAGAGCATATCCAATGAGAAGATGAGTCTGTTTCTGGGCATACTATGGCGAATAAACGGGAAGAGACCAACATTATGTCGTTAAAGAGGGTTATGTAATATGAACAAGTCTTCTGATCAAAATCGAAGAACAGTGCCAAGTGTTGTCAAGGATGCCTTTCGCATTCATGCAACCCCTTTCCCATGGAAAAAGGCAATCGGGTCAGGCATCGCTTCAGGATTTCCTGTGTTTGTCGGCGCATTGTCGGGACACACGGATTTCGGTTTGACCGCTAGCATCGGCGGTTTTGTTTTTTTATATGCAGGCGGGGAATCGTATACGAAACGTATTCTGAAGCTGCTGTTAGTTTCAATGGGGATCGCCGCATCGTTTGGATTAGGGACGCTTTTGGCAGGGACTTTCTGGAGCATGGCGGCTGTTCTGGGGCTTATCGGGGCAGCTGCAATGTTTATTTTTGGCGCGCTTGGGATACAAGGGCCGGCACCGATGTTTTTTGTCCTTGCCTTTTTGGTGAGCTCGGGTTTGCCGGCAGATCCTTCAGAAGCTCCGTTCAGAGCGGGACTGACATTTGCCGGCGGGCTTTTCGCCACAGGAATCGCCTTGATTGGCTGGATCAATAACAGGCATGGACCGGAAAATACAGTGCTGAAAAGAACATACCGCCAGCTTGCATCCTGCCTTTCCGATGTCGGAACTCCTGATTTTCATAACGCGCAGCATCAGACCGTGCTGATGCTGAGAACAGCCCGTCAAACGGTGCTCGGCAAAGGGAATAGATGGAGAAAATCGCCTCATGATGAACGTTTTATCCGCTTGCTGGAAAAAGCGGATGATCTCTTCATCTCGATCATTCATTTTTCTGCCGAAACACCAAACGCAGATAAGGCGCAGATCGCAAAGGCACTTCGCCAAACTGCCGACATGCTGGGGCAATCTCGTGTTTCCGATGCGTTTCCTATTCAGGAGGATGAAGCGGAGCCAGCCCGGAAGCTGTATGAAGAAATCAACGAGGTGTTGAGTATCGCTTCAGGGCGGAATGATGATCCATCGGACGCGGAGCCAAGCCGGCTGCCATCCTCCTATTACTTTCTGAGAAATGCCTTTGACTGGGGGTCACCTGTTTTGAATCGGGCATTAAAGTATGGGATTGTGCTGTTTGCGGCGGCTTTGTTTGCCAATGCCTTCGGTTTTCACCGTTCTTACTGGATTCCGCTCTCGGCAGCGGCGGTGATGCTGGGCACGACTGTTGTCTTTACGCTGCAAAGAGCCATTCAGCGTTCGGCAGGAACCGTAATAGGCGTGATGCTGGCAGGGGCGATCCTGTTCTTTAAGCCATCCGGCGTGTATATCGCTTTATGCATCACAATGCTTCAATTCCTTCTTGAAATGCTGATTGTCCGCAATTATGCTTTGGCCGTTCCTTTTCTGACCGCAAACGCGCTTGTCATCACAGAAAGCATGCATGGCGGCTTGGGGGCTGGTTATTTTATAGCGGCGAGGCTGACCGATGTGGCTGTCGGCAGCATAATTGGCCTATTGGGAACGATGCTTTTGTGGAGACGTTTTTTGGCAAAACGCCTGCCTGAATACATGAGGGAAGTGATCAGGCTGGAAGGGGAGTTTATGGAGAAACTGTTAGCCGGACAGCAAATAGACGGACATCAGCTTAGAGTGGGCTTAGTCAGGCTTCGGGATGCATATGATAAAGCACTTGGAGATTTTCCAAAATCAAAAGCGGATACGCTGTGGCCGGCGATCTCTGGAGTACAGCACTTAGGTTATTATTTGCTCTCGGCTCAAGCCCATCACCGACCGCCCTCTCCGGTCTCTGAAGAAGAAATAAACCAATTGAGAGCGTTTTTTGAACAGGCCGAGCAATCAGTATTGATGAAACTGCCGCCCGCTGTTATAGAAGTTCCGCGTTTTCCGTATTATCCGCGAATCAACGGGGAGCTCTACACATTGTATACAGGTTTGCGAACAGCTTATGAAAAGTAAGCTGTTCGTACGGATTTGAAAAAAGTCTTTAATTCGAGATATTTTACTTGAAAGCAATTTTTATTGCACCTATAATAAGGTTTAAGAGATAAAGAATAATCATGACGCGTCTGAATGATAATAACGGATGTGTAATTTTAAAATTGAAAGGGCTGGTAAAAATGGCAAAAGTATTGTATATCACTGCTCACCCGCATGATGAAGCGACTTCTTACAGCATGGCAACCGGTAAAGCGTTCATCGAATCATACAAAGAAGCAAATCCAAAGGATGAAGTTGTACATATCGACTTGTACAAAGAAAACATTCCTCACATTGATGCTGATGTATTCAGCGGCTGGGGCAAACTCCAGTCCGGCGATGCACTTTCTGAGAACGAAAAAGCGAAAGTGGGCCGTTTAGGAGAGCTTAGCGATCAATTTGCATCTGCTGATAAATATGTGTTCGTCACACCATTATGGAACTTCTCATTCCCGCCGGTGATGAAAGCGTACCTTGACTCAGTTGCAGTAGCAGGAAAATCTTTTAAATATACTGAACAAGGTCCTATCGGCTTGTTAACTGATAAAAAAGCGATTCACATTCAAGCGCGAGGCGGCTATTATTCAGAAGGCCCTGCGGCTGAAATGGAAATGGGCCACCGTTACATTGGCATCATGATGAACTTCTTCGGCGTTCCATCCTTCGATGGCATTTTCGTAGAGGGTCATAATGCAGAGCCTGACAAAGCACAGCAAATCAAAGAAGATGCGATTGCCCGTGCAAAAGAAGCAGGAAAAACATTCTAATGAAAAAGCCTCCCCGTATAAAGGGAGGCTTTATTTATTGTTCTAACGAAATGGTCCGTTTCTCTTCACTGCTTTTCACAGCCGCTTCAATGATCCGGATGACATCAATTCCCTCTTCAGCTGTGACAGGCAGCGGCGCGCCTTCGCGTATGCTGTCCGCTATTTTGCGGTAATAGGTAAGGTAAGAGCCGTTAACTGATGGAATGGTTTCTGTTTTTTTGTTCTCGCCATGAACAGTTGTCAGCTGACCGTAAGACTCGTGATCATCCGCACCCCAGCTGTCATCCTCCGGTTTTTTCCCGGCTCTGAGGGCATCCTCCTGTCCGTCGATCCCGTATTTGATAAAGCTTGATTGCTGTCCGTGAATTTGATAACGCGGCCCGTTTGCCGGGACGATTGATCCGGCGTATAGAATGGCTTGAAGCTTGCCGTAATCCATTGTCAGATGAAAATAATCAACGGTTTCAGCATGTTCTCTTTGAGCCATGACTTTTGCGGTTACAGCTTTAGGCATGCCGAATAAATGCAGGGCCTGGTCTATGATATGAGAGCCGAGATCATACAGCGTACCGGTGGAAGCCCCTTCTTTTTCCCGCCATCTTGCTTGAATCTCAGGTTTGTATCGGTCATAGGAGACCTGATATGTATTGATATCTTCTAGAGACCCGTCATCAATGAGTTTCTTAATTGTTAAAAAGTCATTATCCCATCGCCTGTTATGGTATACGCTTAACAAGACGCCTTGTTCGTCGGCCGCTTTTTTTAATTTCTCCCCTTCTTCAGCAGTGGCTGTCATCGGTTTTTCAATAACGACATGTTTGCCCGCCTGAATGCATGCCAATGCGTGCTCGTAGTGGAGGCCGCTCGGAGTGGTGACGATGACAAGCTCAATTGCCGGATCATTTGTCATCTCCTCAAGCTCATGCACTACTTCGGCATCAGGGAAATCACGCTTCACCTCTTCCGTTCGCGATGTCATCACCTTGCTGATATGATACTCGTCCAGAACGGCAAGCAGCGGCGCGTGAAAGACCGAGCCTGACAGTCCGTACCCTAATATCCCTACCTGTATCGTATTCACTTTTCTTCTCCCCTTTTAAAAGTGCTTTGATAAAGGTATATACCCTTATCTTCAAATGGTAAAACCTGCATAGTGGATTTTTTTGCCGCCGCAAGCTTAGACAACGGTTTGGACAATCAGTATAATGAGAATTAATATATGAAACAGAGGTGTGCGCATGGAGAAGCATAATGAACATAAAGCATTAAACCATAAAAGCTCGAAAGAAAAGGATCAACTTACAAACCGATTGAAACGGATAGAAGGCCAGGTCAGAGGTATTCAAAATATGGTGGAAAACGATCGATATTGTGTTGACATTCTAGTGCAGATTTCAGCTGTTCAGGCGGCAATGCAAAAAGTGGCTCTCCACTTGCTTGAAGATCACGCCCATCATTGCGTAGCAGACGCTATCAAAAGCGGAGACGGGGACCAAGCCATTTCTGAGCTATTAGACGTATTTAAAAAATTAGCGAAATAATGATGTTTTATTATTGTAATACCCTACGGGGGTATGGTAGGATGAAAACGGATCGAATAAACAGGAGGAATTCATATGGAACAAAAAACATTGCAAGTTGAAGGCATGTCTTGTCAGCACTGCGTCAAAGCAGTTGAAACGAGTGTGGGAGAGCTTGACGGAGTTAGTGCTGTTCATATCAATCTTGAAGCGGGGAAAGTTGATGTCACGTTTGATGCCGGCAAAGTGTCAGTCAAAGACATTACGGATGCGATAGAAGACCAAGGCTATGATGTAGCCAACTGATTCACGGTATCGCGCCTTCATCAAGGCGCGATATTTCTTTCATTTTTATATACCCCCCGGGTGTATATAAAGGAGTGAGTGTATTGAGTGAGCAAAAGGAAATTGCGATGCAAGTATCTGGTATGACTTGTGCGGCGTGTGCCGCAAGAATTGAAAAAGGCCTGAAGCGGATGCCTGGTGTCACGGATGCCAATGTGAATCTGGCGACGGAAACGTCAAATGTCACCTATGACCCTGCTGAAACAGGAACAGAAGCAATCCAAGAAAAAATAGAAAAACTGGGTTATCACGTCGTAACGGAAAAAGCTGAGTTTGATATCGAGGGCATGACCTGTGCGGCATGCGCCAATCGGATTGAAAAGAGGCTTAGCAAATTAGAAGGCGTTACAAATGCTCCGGTGAACTTTGCGTTAGAAACTGTAACAGTTGAATACAACCCAAAAGAAGCGGCTGTCAGCGATTTTAAAGAAGCCGTTGATAAGCTCGGATATCAACTTAAGCTGAAAGGCGATGAGGATAGCGAAGCCGCTGCTTTTAAAAAGAAAGAAGAACGGCAGCAAACAGCGAGACTGATCTTTTCAGCTATTCTTTCATTTCCTTTGCTGTGGGCGATGGTGAGCCATTTTACATTTACTTCATTCATTTGGGTGCCGGATTTATTCCTCAATCCGTGGATGCAATTTGCTCTTGCGACCCCGGTGCAGTTTTTGATCGGCTGGCCGTTTTACGTCGGAGCATATAAGGCGCTCAGAAATAAAAGCGCCAATATGGATGTATTGGTTGCACTCGGAACAACGGCTGCTTATGCTTACAGTCTTTATCTTACGATTCGAAGCCTCGGTTCCCATGGGCATACTGACGGCCTTTACTATGAAACAAGCGCGATTTTGCTGACGCTCATTTTGTTAGGAAAGCTGTTTGAAACGAAGGCGAAAGGGCGCTCATCAGATGCCATTAAAAAGCTCATGAAGCTGCAAGCCAAAACAGCTGCGGTCGTAAGAGACGGACAGGAGCAAATCATCCCGATAGATGAAGTGGCTGTTGGTGATGTTGTTCATGTCAAACCAGGCGAACGAATTCCTGTCGATGGAGAGGTGCTGGAAGGCCGCTCGGCTGTAGATGAATCCATGATTACAGGAGAAAGTCTTCCCGTTGACAAATCTCCCGGTGACAGCGTGACAGGAGCGACTGTGAACGCAAACGGTTTCCTGAAAATCAAGGCTGTTAACGTCGGGAAAGAAACAGCGCTTTCTCATATCATCAAAATTGTGGAGGAAGCACAAGGATCAAAAGCGCCGATCCAGCGTCTCGCCGACCAGATCTCCGGTATTTTTGTGCCAATTGTATTGGGGATCGCCGTCCTCACGTTCCTTATTTGGTATCTTTGGGCGTCTCCAGGTGATTTTGCTGAAGCGATCAGCAAGTTTATTGCGGTTCTCGTCATCGCCTGTCCATGTGCACTGGGCCTTGCCACCCCGACAAGCATTATGGCAGGATCCGGACGGGCGGCTGAATTCGGCATTCTTTTTAAAGGCGGAGAGCATTTAGAAAAAACACATCGCCTTGATACCATTGTTCTCGATAAAACCGGAACAGTGACAAACGGAAAGCCGAAGCTGACTGATGCCATTCCGGCCGATGGCTTTGAAGAAACAGAGCTGCTCCGGTTCGCAGCAGCAGCTGAGACGGGCTCGGAACACCCGCTCGGCGAAGCGATCGTTGCCGGTGTGAAAGATAAAGGGCTGGAGATACCGAAACTCACCCATTTTGTAGCGAAAGTAGGCGCTGGTATTTCAGCCGAAGCCGGAGGCAAAACGATACTCGTCGGCACAAGACGGTTAATGGAGAGCGAACGGATTGAGCATGAGGCTTTTCTTCCTCGGATGGAGGAGCTTGAAGGAGAAGGAAAAACGGTGATGCTCGTGTCCATTGATGGAGCAGCAGCGGGGCTTGTAGCGGTTGCCGACACGATAAAAGACACGTCGCGGGAGGCAGTCACCCGTCTGAAAGAGATGGGTCTGGATGTCATCATGATGACCGGGGACAATCGCAGAACGGCAGAAGCGATAGCAAAGGAAGCTGGAATTGACAGCGTCATTGCTGAGGTCCTTCCTGAGCAAAAGGCAGCGGAAATCTCCCGCCTGCAAAAAGAAGGACGCCAGACGGCAATGGTCGGTGATGGAATCAACGATGCACCCGCGCTTGCCACAGCGGATATCGGGATGGCAATTGGAACAGGCACCGACATCGCGATGGAAACAGCGGACATAACGCTCATTCGCGGCGATCTGAACAGTATTGCGGACGCCATCCGTATGAGCAGACTTACGATGAAAAACATTAAACAAAACTTATTCTGGGCGCTTGGCTATAACAGTCTCGGCATACCAGTCGCGGCCCTTGGATTTTTAGCGCCATGGATAGCGGGGGCGGCAATGGCTTTTAGCTCTGTATCTGTTGTTCTGAATGCGCTGCGTCTGCAAAAAGTAAAATAAAAACCGGTGATTTGCCGGTTTTTATTTTTCATTGACACTTTCTTGGAAAACACCATATAATAGATGTAACTATTATATGAGTATGTGCTCATATATGTAATTTTGATACTCACACTCATTCATATGCTTTGATGAGGGAACCCTAAATCGGAAGGTAAGGTGAGACAAATGAAACAAGTGACGCGGGAATATGTTCTGGACGGTTTGGATTGCAGCAACTGCGCACAAAAAATCGAAAATGGCGTCAAAGGCATCAAAGGTGTTGACGGATGCGCGGTTAACTTTGCAGCAAGCACACTGACTGTCTCAGCCGATGGCAAAGAAGAACAATGGGTCACCAATAAGGTCGAGAAAAAAGTAAAATCAATTGATCCTCATGTAACAGTTCGTCCGAAACATAAAAAGAAATCAGCAGATGACGGTTATCGAAAAAGAATGATCAATATGCTGATCAGAATGGCAGCAGCGGTCCTTCTCGGAGCGGCGGCATATTTGATTCATGCCGGCCCAATGCTTGAATTTTTATTATTTTTCGCCGCCTACTTGATAATCGGAGGAGACATTGTCGTTCGAGCGGTCAAAAATATCAGCCGCGGACAAGTGTTTGATGAACATTTTTTAATGGCTCTTGCTACAATCGGCGCTTTTTTGATTCAGCAATACCCGGAAGGCGTTGCTGTCATGCTGTTTTATCAAATCGGCGAGCTGTTTCAAGGAGCTGCAGTCAGCCGTTCTAGAAAATCGATCAGTGCATTAATGGATATCAGGCCGGATTACGCCAATATAAAAATAGGAGACGGCATCAAGGCCGTTTCTCCGGAGGACGTGCAGACAGGAGACATCATTGTCGTCAACCCGGGAGAAAGCATACCGCTGGACGGAAAGGTTGTGCAGGGATCGGCGATGGTTGATACATCAGCGCTGACAGGAGAATCTGTCCCAAGAAAAGCGGCAGAAGGACAAGAAGTCATGTCCGGCTTTATCAATCAAAACGGCGTTCTGCATATCGAAGTAACAAAAGGCTATCAGGATTCCGCGGTATCCAAAATATTAGATTTGGTTCAAAATGCGAGCAGCCGCAAAGCGCGGACTGAAAACTTTATCACGAAGTTTGCCAAGTATTATACACCGGCTGTCGTCATTATCGCCGCCCTGCTGGCATTTGTCCCGCCGCTGTTTATTCCTGGCGCTTTACTTTCTGATTGGGTGTACCGCGCGCTTATTTTCTTAGTCATTTCATGCCCGTGCGCCCTTGTTGTCTCCATTCCGCTCGGTTTCTTCGGCGGAATCGGCGCAGCTTCGAAGGCCGGGGTGCTTGTGAAAGGAAGCAATTACTTAGAAGCCTTACATCAAGTCAAATACGCTGTGTTTGATAAAACAGGCACACTGACAAAAGGCAGCTTTGAAGTGACAGAGATCAAACCTGCGGAAGGTTTTTCGAAGGAGACGTTACTCGAAGCCGCGGCATACGCTGAGCTTCACTCTCAGCACCCGATTGCAGAATCTGTGCGGAAAGCCTATGGAAAGCCGCTTTCCCCGGACACAATCGAGTCATATGAGGAAATATCCGGGCACGGTATTTTCGCAAAGGTGAACGGAAAAGAAATCCTTGCGGGGAACAAGAAGCTGATGGAAAGAGAGCAGATTGAGAACGTCCCGGATGAAAACGCCGGTACAATTGTTCACGTGGCTATTGATCAAAGCTATGCCGGGGCGATCATCATAGCAGATGAAGTAAAGGAAGACGCAAAACAAGCGATCGCAGATTTGAAATCGCTCGGTATCAAACAGACAGTCATGCTGACGGGCGATTCAAAACAGACAGGGGAAACAGTCGGAAAACAGCTCGGCCTCGACGAGGTTTATGCGGAGCTGCTGCCGGAGGATAAAGTGGAGCGGGTAGAAGCATTGGAATCGAAGCTGCTCCCGAATGAAAAACTCATTTTTGTCGGAGACGGAATTAATGACACTCCGGTGCTTGCACGCGCGGATATTGGAGCGGCGATGGGCGGACTCGGATCAGATGCAGCTGTAGAAGCCGCGGATGTTGTGCTGATGACAGATCAGCCGTCAAAAATAGCGGAAGCGATTCGGATTGCAAAACGGACTCGGCGAATCGTGTGGCAAAACATCGGCTTTGCTTTAGGTGTTAAGGCCATTTTCCTCTTACTCGGAGCGTTTGGATTCGCGACCATGTGGGAGGCGGTTTTCTCAGATGTCGGTGTTACGCTTCTTGCTGTTGCAAACGCTATGCGCGTGATGCGCCTCAAAATGAGATAATTGTCGGAGAGAATTCACTATTTCGGGCTTTTCTTATAGACGGTTGTCTTGTTAAAATAAAGAAGTGGGTCATTGAGATCCGCTTCTTTTTTAATTTTAAAACGATGAGGTGTCAGAGTGAAAAAGAAACAGCAGTCTTCTGCGAAATTCGCGGTCATCCTTACGGTTGTCGTTGTTGTCTTATTAGCAGCAATTGTCATCATTAATAACAAAACGGAGCAAGGCAACGAAGCAGTGTCAGGACAGCCGTCTATCAAAGGCCAGCCTGTGCTTGGCAAAGATGATGCACCGGTAACGGTAGTGGAATTCGGAGATTATAAATGTCCGTCTTGCAAGGTGTTTAACAGCGACATCTTCCCCAAAATCCAAAAAGACTTTATTGACAAGGGCGATGTGAAATTTTCTTTCGTGAACGTCATGTTCCATGGAAAAGGCTCAACGTTAGCGGCTCTTGCCTCAGAGGAAGTATGGAAAGAAGATCCTGATTCTTTCTGGGCATTTCATGAAAAGCTGTTTGACAAGCAGCCGGACACAGAACAGGAATGGGTAACGCCAGCGGTTCTCGGTGATATCGCAAAAAGCACGACAAAGGTAAACCCTGATACGCTGAAGGATAATCTTGATAAAGAAACATTTGCTTCTGCAGTGGAAAAGGATTCTGACCTTAATCATAAAATGAACATAAAAGCAACGCCTACGATTTACGTTAATGATAAAGTGATCAGTAATTTTTCGGATTATGAAGAAATTAAAGAAACGATAGAAAAAGAGCTGAAAGGGAAGTAAGCGAATGAAAAATAGAATTGTTTTTTTATATGCTTCCTGGGTTGTTGCTCTTATCGCCATGCTGGGCAGCCTGTATTTCAGTGAAATCAGAAAGTTCATCCCGTGTGAACTGTGCTGGTACCAGCGTATTCTCATGTATCCGCTCGTTCTGATTTTAGGAATCGCAACCTTTCAGGGTGACACACGCGTGAAAAAATATGTGCTGCCGATGGCGATTATCGGCGCATTTATTTCGATTATGCATTATCTGGAGCAAAAAGTGCCGGGCTTTAGCGGCATCAAGCCATGTGTAAGCGGTGTGCCTTGCTCGGGTCAATATATTAACTGGTTTGGTTTTGTGACCATTCCGTTTCTGGCCTTGATTGCTTTTATTCTGATCATCATTTTTATGTGCCTTCTAAAAGGCGAAAAATCTGAATAAGAAAAAAGCGCCCGCGAATGCAGGGCGCTTTTTTTACGGTACACATGATAGGCACTACCAGCGGCAGACTCATGCGGATCGGCGTTTACTGTTTTCCCTCTACATTTATCTTTTTTTTATCATAAAAATGTTATTGATTTTAAGCTGAAGCGGTTATAAAATCTAGAGGTCGTCAGAAAATTTAACAAATATAAAGGGAGTCATCAGAATGGCTTGGGAGCTGCTCAGTGTGATCGGCATCATTGCGTTTGCGGTCAGCGGCGCAATTGTTGCGATGGAAGAAGAATATGATATTTTAGGTGTTTATATATTAGGGATTGTCACAGCTTTTGGAGGAGGAGCGATCCGCAATTTGCTGATCGGTGTTCCTGTGTCAGCTTTGTGGGAGCAGGGTGCGTACTTTCAAATCGCTCTGATATCCATCACGATCGTTTTCCTGTTTCCGAAGCTGCTGCTGAAGCATTGGAACAAATGGGGAAATTTATCGGATGCGATCGGTCTTGCAGCTTTCGCTATTCAAGGCGCCCTGTACGCCGTCAAAATGGGGCATCCGCTTAGTGCCGTTATCGTGGCTGCGGTGCTGACGGGAAGCGGCGGAGGAATCATTCGCGACCTGCTTGCCGGGCGCAAGCCGCTCGTGCTGAAAGCGGAAATCTATGCGGTATGGGCGGCGCTCGGCGGTTTAATCGTCGGCTTGGGCTGGACCGGAAACTCGATCGGTTTATACGCGCTGTTTTTTGTGCTTGTCGTATGCCGCGTTTGTTCTTATATGTTTAATTGGAAGCTGCCAAACCGTTATTTTCGCTTAGATAGCCAGTAAATAAAAGAAACCTCATCCATGTCGGAGAGGTTTTTTTATTGCAGCCAGCTGGATCAAAGTCCTTTCAAATGCTGACCGAGCAGAGCAAAGTTGTTTGAAATTAATAAGTAGCCCAAAATGTATAGCTGATGGTCTTTTTAGTTCCTGTGTTAGTGAATTTGAATCTGTAATTTGTTTTGTAGCTTTTAGAAGCTTGTTTGTAACTTAAATTTGTAGAGCCTTTTTTCTTTGCATAAAAAGTTTTCACATTTTTCCAGCCTTTATTTGTCTTTTGTTGCAGAGTTGCTGTAATTTTCCCGCTGCCTGATCCGTTTGCCGTAATGTTGGCCCAAGTTCCTTGCCCTGGATAATAAATATGAAAAGTTGGCGAGTAAGTATAGTTTTTAAATGAGCCCGAATGGTAATGAGTACTCCATATTTGACCTCTTTTAACCCAATCTTTAGCTTCCGCTTTGTTGTTTACTAGGTCAATAGCCGTAAAACTAGTTACGGCTACAACGAAAGCCAGCAACATCATATATAGCTTTTTCTTCACTGAGTATTTCCTCCTAGATTATTCTGGTTCTTTCTTCATGTTCTTATCATAAATCGCGAGAAATAATGTAACATCGTCCTAATCTCCCAAATTAGAAACTTTATTTTATTGAAATATGTCGAAATTGGATGAAAAATGACTATTTTACTGCGTCTATAGGTATGATAGCAAGGATGAAAGGCTATTGATTTTAGTTGCTATATGGATGATAATACAGCCAGTTTAGTCACTCTTCACGTGACATGAACTGACAAACACGGCAAAGCTCTGTATGTTTTTAAAATGAAAAAGATATATTATATCGAAGATTGAATGGAATAAGGAATCGAGACTAAAGAAAGAGAAGCTTCGCAACCTAAAAAAAGCACGTACAACAGTGAAGAATGTGAAATCTTAAAATAAAAAACCGATTTCGAGTTGAAATCGGTTTTTTTATGCATATAAATAACCCAAACCTTGAACGATGTTGGGTGAATGTGCTATTATAAATTGTATTTGCCTGTTTTTATCATATATTAAATATATATCCAATTCTATTTTACATTATTTCTTCTTCGTTTGTCAACTATTTTCTGGAGGTGCCGTTCATGAATCAGCATGATAAGGAATGGAAAGAAGAGCAGTCAAGAATAGATGATGTACTGCAGGAGCTCGAGAATAAAGAGCGGCTTCTCGAAACGTCCGCGGGCGGATTAAAGCATGATATTATCGGATTACGAAAAAACTTCTGGGAGGATGTCACGGTTAACTTTGATGACGTCCATGAAGCGGTTGAAACGATGGCAAGCATGAAGCAGCAGGCAGAGCTGCTGTCTGATCGGGAACGGAATCATCGGCATATGGATCAGCAGCTCAAACGAATTCATCAATTAAAAGCATCGCCTTATTTCGGCCGGATTGATTTTATTGAAAACGGCGAGAAACAGGCGGAGCAGATCTATATCGGTTTAGCATCCTGTATGGATGAGCAGGAGGAACACTTTCTGATTTATGATTGGAGAGCACCGATATCAAGCCTTTACTATAATTATTCCCCAGGAAAAGCTGAATACGAGGTTCCCGGCGAAACGATAGAAGGGGAAATGGTGCTGAAGCGCCAGTTTATCATTAAAAACGGCGCTCTCAAAGCGATGTTTAATACTGATATGACGATCGGCGATGAAATGCTGCAAGAGGTATTAAGCCATCACTCTGATACACAAATGAAAAACATCGTGTCCACGATTCAAAAAGAACAAAATCAGATTATCCGAAATGAAAAAAGCAAATTTCTGATTGTGCAGGGTGCGGCAGGCAGCGGAAAAACGTCAGCAGCGCTCCAGCGTGTCGCTTATTTGTTATACAGGAACCGCGGTGTAATTGATGCCGGACAAATCGTTTTATTTTCCCCAAACTTTTTGTTTAACAGCTATGTCTCCTCTGTTTTGCCTGAATTAGGCGAAGAAAATATGGAACAGGCGACGTTTCAGGAATATATCGAGCATCGGCTTGGCCGCAAGTTTCAATGTGAAAACCCCTTTGATCAGCTGGAATATTGCCTGACCAAAACAAAAGATGGCAGTTTTCAATCAAGGCTTGCCGGAATCACGTGGAAGGCAGGCTTATCTTTTCAGCAATTTATTGATGAATACGCCAGCAGGCTGTCTTCTGAAGGTATGATCTTTAAAAATATCGTTTTCCGCGGACAAAAACTGATCACAAAGGAACAAGTCCAAGCGTATTTTTACTGGCTTGATCGAAGCCTGTCCATTCCGAACCGGATGGAACAAACGGCAAATTGGCTGCTGAGTGAGCTTAACAAGCTGGAGAAAAAGGAACGGCGAAAGGATTGGGTCGTTCAGGAAGCCGAGCTTCTCGACAAAGAGGAATATTTGGAAGTGTACAAAAAGCTGCAGGCAAGAAAACGGTTTAGTGAGAGTACATTTAACGATCATCAGAGAGAACAGCAGCTGCTTGCCGCCATGATTGTAAAGAAGGCCTTCAAACCAATTAAACAGGCGGTCAGGCAGCTGGCGTTTCTTGATGTCAAACAGCTGTATCTGCAATTGTTTTCTGACTGGGGAAGCAAAGCTCAAACAGAGGCGACGGCAGCAATAGGGGAGCTGACAAGGTCGGCATTTGGAGAAAATAAATTGCTTTACGAGGACGCGTCTCCATTTCTATATTTGCAGGATTTGCTAGAAGGCAGAAAGAAAAACACGCAGATCAAACATCTATTTATCGATGAAGCTCAAGATTATTCTCCATTCCAGATGGCGTATATAAGGAGTATTTTTCCGTCTGCCAGCATAACGGTGCTCGGTGATATCAATCAGTCTATTTACGCCCATGCGATAAACGGTGCAGCACGTATGGATGCCGGCTTTGAAAAAGAGCAGGCTGAATGTGTCCATTTAAAAAGAACGTACAGATCAACGAGACAAATTGTGGAATTGACGAAAGCGCTGCTGCAGGATGGGGCGGACATTGAGCCTTTTAACAGAGATGGGGAAATGCCCTGCGTGTTAAAAAGCGAGGGCCGCGAGGATCTTTGTCAAAAGCTTACGCGAGAAATTGGGCGACTTAGAAAGAAAGGGCATGAAACCATTGCTGTTATTTGCAAAACGGCGCAGCAGTCAAGACAGGCACACGCTCAAATGAGCGAATATACCGATATCCGGCTGATTCATAAAGAAAACCAAACGTTTCAAAAGGGAGTCTGTGTTATTCCGGTTTATTTAGCGAAGGGAATTGAGTTTGACGCAGTACTTGTCTATGATGCCTCAGAAGAACAATATAGAACAGAGCACGACCGCAGGCTGCTGTACACTGCCTGCACCCGGGCCATGCACGGGCTGACCGTTTCTTCTATCGGTGAACCAAGTCCGTTTGTGAGTGCTGTGCCCCCTCATTTATATAAGAATGCTGATTGAAAGAGAAGGGAGGCCTTCTCTTTTTACTTCATTTAAATGAGACAAAGGGGTTTTATCATTAATAATCTTAATCGTTATCATCATGTAAATATATTTTACTTGCGGTGTGTCTTCCGGTAAAGTTCAATTAGATACTATTTCGATCAGTTTATACAATTTTGTGAGGTGGATACGTTGCAACTTCAGGTAATGAACAGTCCGTTTAATCAGGAGCAGGCAGAGCTCCTTAACCGCCTTCTGCCAACCTTGACAGAATCTCAGAAAATCTGGCTGAGCGGCTATTTATCAGCGCAATCTGTTTCCGTCCTGGAAACATCGGGGGCGCCGGCTGCTGTGTCTGCGGGTGTAACGGCACCGGCCATTTCAAAAGAAGTCACCGTCCTTTACGGTTCACAGACGGGAAACGCACAAGGGCTTGCAGAGAACGCCGGCAAGCAGCTTGAGGAGCGAGGCCTTCAAGTCACCGTTTCATCCATGAGCGACTTTAAGCCGAACCAGCTCAAGAAAATTAACAATCTTCTGATTGTCGTCAGTACGCATGGCGAAGGTGAGCCGCCTGATAACGCGTTGTCGTTTCACGAATTTTTGCACGGAAGACGGGCGCCTAAGCTTGATGATCTTCGCTTTTCTGTTTTGGCGCTTGGTGACAGTTCATACGAATTCTTCTGTCAGACAGGAAAAGAATTTGATCAGCGCTTGGAAGAGCTTGGCGGGAAACGAATTTCTCCGCGCGTTGACTGTGATTTGGATTATGATGAGCCGGCTGCTGAATGGCTGGAAAGCGTATTTGAGGGCTTAAGTGAAGCTGAGGGCGGAAGCGCCGCGCCTGCGCCGGCCGCAGCGCCTCAAACTGGTGAATCTGCGTATTCAAGAACAAATCCTTTCCGGGCGGAAGTGTTAGAAAATTTAAATTTAAACGGCCGCGGATCAAATAAAGAAACACGCCATGTAGAGTTGTCTCTTGAAGGATCAGGCCTTACGTATGAACCTGGTGACAGCCTCGGCGTCTATCCGGAAAATGATCCGGTACTTGTCGATTTGCTGCTTCAGGAAATGAATTGGGACCCCGAAGAAATTGTGACGCTGAATAAGCAAGGCGATGTCCGCCCGCTGAAAGAAGCGCTGATTTCTCATTATGAAATTACTGTTCTCACAAAGCCGCTTCTTGAACAGGCTGCTCATTTGACGGGAAGCGAGGAGCTTAGAGAGCTTTTAGCACCGGGAAATGAGGGTAAAGTGAAAGCGTATATTGAAGGGCGCGATTTGCTTGATCTGATCCGGGATTATGGGCCGTTTAGTGTAACGGCGCAGGAGTTTGTATCCATTCTTCGAAAAATGCCGGCCCGCCTCTATTCAATTGCGAGCAGCTTATCCGCAAACCCGGATGAAGTGCATTTAACGATTGGTGCAGTTCGGTACGACGCGCATGGCCGCGAACGAAAAGGCGTCTGCTCGATTTTATGCGCGGAGCGTCTGCAGCCGGGAGACACACTGCCGGTTTATGTCCAGCATAATCAGAACTTCAAGCTTCCGAAGGATCCTGAAACACCGATTATCATGGTCGGCCCTGGGACAGGCGTTGCGCCGTTCCGTTCCTTTATGCAGGAGCGCGAGGAGACGGGAGCTGAAGGAAAAGCATGGATGTTCTTCGGTGATCAGCATTTTGTCACAGATTTCCTATATCAGACAGAGTGGCAGAATTGGCTGAAAGACGGCGTGCTGACAAAAATGGACGTAGCGTTCTCACGCGATACGGAAGAAAAAGTGTATGTGCAGCACCGCATGCTTGAACAGAGCGCAGAACTGTTTGAATGGCTTCAAGAAGGAGCGGCTGTTTACAT
Source organism: Bacillus sp. AF23 (assembly GCF_020861455.1). NCBI lineage: Bacteria > Bacillati > Bacillota > Bacilli > Caryophanales > Bacillaceae > Bacillus > Bacillus sp. AF23. Next base: position 4,239 of record NZ_JAJHVY010000031.1, on the reverse strand, counting down.
TTGCGGAGATGAAAAGCACATGGCACACGATGTCCATAACACACTCTTAGAAATTATAGAAAAAGAAGGCAATATGACCCGTGAAGAAGCGGAAGTTTATCTTGCCGATATGCAGCAGCAAAAACGTTATCAGCGTGATGTATACTGATTTGACCTGAAAGGAGTTTTTCAACATGGTGACCAAAATCTTAAAAGCACCGGACGGCTCTCCTCCAAGTGACGTCGAGCGCATTAAAGAAGAAAGCGATTATTTGCGCGGCACACTGAAAGAAGTGATGCTGGATCGGATCAGTGCGGGAATTCCGGATGATGATAACCGCCTGATGAAACACCACGGCAGTTATTTGCAGGATGACCGGGACCTCCGCAATGAACGCCAAAAGCAAAAGCTTGAACCGGCTTATCAGTTCATGCTGCGTGTCCGTATGCCGGGCGGCGTATCAACGCCTGAGCAATGGCTCGTGATGGATGATCTTTCGCAGAAATACGGTAATGGCACCCTAAAGCTGACGACGCGTGAAACGTTCCAAATGCACGGGATTTTAAAATGGAACATGAAAAAAACCATTCAGACGATCCATTCGGCTCTTCTGGATACAATCGCGGCTTGCGGGGACGTAAACCGGAATGTGATGTGCGCATCGAATCCTTACCAGTCTGAAATCCATTCTGAAGTATACGAATGGTCCAAAAAATTAAGTGATGATCTCCTGCCCCGAACAAGAGCGTATCATGAAATTTGGCTTGATGAGGAAAGAGTGGCCGGCACGCCTGACGCAGGAGAAGTCGAGCCGATGTACGGGCCGCTTTACCTGCCGCGGAAATTCAAAATCGGTATTGCGGTTCCTCCGTCAAATGACATTGACGTCTTTTCACAGGATCTCGGATTCATTGCGATTGTGGAAGATGGCAAGCTCATCGGTTTTAACGTGGCAATCGGCGGCGGTATGGGAATGACGCACGGCGACAAAGCGACATATCCGCAGTTAGCCAAGGTAATTGGATTCTGCCGCCCTGAACAAATGTATGACGTTGCTGAAAAAACAATTACGATTCAGCGTGACTACGGAAACCGTTCCGTCCGTAAAAATGCCCGTTTCAAATACACAGTTGACCGCCTCGGTTTGGAAACAGTGAAAGAGGAATTGGAAAACCGTCTCGGCTGGAGCCTGGAAGAAGCGAAGCCGTACCATTTTGATCATAACGGCGACCGCTACGGATGGGTGGAAGGCATTGAAGATAAATGGCATTTTACGCTGTTTGTCGAAGGCGGCCGTGTGACGGATTACGAGGATTATAAGCTGATGACAGGCTTGCGTGAAATTGCTAAAGTTCATACAGGCGATTTCCGTCTGACAGCCAATCAGAACTTGATTATCGGCAATGTTCCAAGCGAGAAAAAGGATGAAATCAACGCATTAATCGATCAATACGGGTTAACTGACGGAAAGCATTATACAGCGCTCCGCCGCAGCTCTATGGCGTGTGTTGCTCTTCCGACCTGCGGATTGGCGATGGCTGAAGCAGAACGTTATTTGCCGTCTCTTTTAGATAAAGTGGATGAGATTATTGACGAAAACGGTCTTCGTGATGAGGAAATTACCATTCGCATGACAGGCTGCCCGAACGGCTGCGCCCGCCATGCGCTCGGAGAGATCGGATTTATCGGAAAGGCGCCTGGCAAATATAATATGTATCTAGGCGCTGCGTTTGACGGCAGCCGCTTAAGCAAAATGTACCGCGAAAATATCGGAGAAGAAGACATTTTGAGCGAGCTGCGCGTCCTGCTTTCCCGCTATGCGAAAGAACGCGAGGAAGGTGAGCACTTCGGTGATTTCGTCATTCGCGCCGGTATCATTAAAGCGACAACTGACGGGATGAATTTTCATAATTGAGATGAGAGACAGGGGGATTGCCCCTGTCTCTTTTTGATTTTGCTTTGCGGCAAAAAAGTTCACCATGAGCATATCATGAGAAAAAATACCCTAAAAAGGGTACTATAAAAGAAGACTAGTGTGGAGGAGACTCCTGCGGAATCCAGTATTGGATGTAAGGCCATCCTTTATCTTTTGCAAGCCTCAGCCTCTTCGGACAAATATTTATCAACTCATCATGCAGATATGCAGCAGATTAAGGAGGTTATGCATTTGGACATATTTTTAGTCGTCCTTGTTTTACTGGCTATTATTGCGATTTCTAACATTGTCAATCGGTTTATCCCGCTTATTCCAGTGCCTCTGATTCAGGTGGCGCTTGGGATTATTGCCGCCTCATTTCCACAGGGGCTTCATTTTGAATTAAACACGGAATTGTTTTTCGTCTTGTTTATTGCGCCTCTTCTATTTAATGATGGAAAGAGGACGCCTCGGGCGGAGCTTTGGAATTTAAGAGCTCCAATTTTATTGCTTGCACTTGGCCTTGTATTTGCGACTGTGATTGTAGGAGGATACACGATCCACTGGATGATTCCTGATATTCCGCTGGCAGCGGCCTTTGGGCTGGCAGCCATTCTTTCACCGACTGATGTTGTCGCTGTCAGCGCATTATCAGGAAGGGTGAAGATGCCGAAAGGAATTCTGCGCCTGCTTGAAGGGGAAGGGCTGATGAATGATGCATCAGGTCTGGTCGCCTTTAAATTTGCGATTGCCGCAGCGGTTACCGGGGCATTTTCACTGGCGCAAGCAGCTGTCAGCTTTGTGTTTATTTCTGTTGGCGGCCTTTTGTGCGGGGTTGTCATTTCGTTCTTGATTATCCGCTTTCGTCTATTCCTGCGCCGCCTTGGCATGCAGGATGTCACGATGCACATGCTGATTCAAATTCTGACGCCTTTTGTGATTTATTTGGCAGCGGAGGAAATCGGTGTTTCCGGCATTTTAGCCGTTGTGGCGGGCGGTATTACGCATGCGGTTGAACAGGACCGTCTCGAATCGACGATGGTGAAGCTGCAAATTGTCTCATCGAGTACGTGGAACATTATTTTATTTATTTTGAACGGTCTTGTCTTTGTCATCCTTGGCACACAGATTCCGGATGTCATTTCGGTGATTTTTAACGATACAGCGATCAGCAACATGAAAGTGATCGGCTATATTCTGGTCATTACATTTACGTTAATGCTTCTTAGATTTCTGTGGGTGCTGTTCTTCTGGAACGGCAAGTGGTTCTTTAATAAAGATCAAACCATTTATAAGCCGGGACTTCGTTCTACATTGTTAATTTCCATTTCAGGTGTGCGGGGAGCGGTTACGCTTGCAGGTTCATTCTCCATCCCATATTTCCTGGAGGATGGCACACCGTTTCCGGAAAGAAATCTGATTCTCTTTTTAGCCGCAGGCGTCATTTTATGCACGCTTGTTATTGCCACCTTCGTGCTTCCGCTTCTGACAGAAAAAGAAGAAGATGACGAAGAAAAAAATAAGAAGCTGCTGACGGCGAGACGCAAACTGATTAAAACGGCTCTCAAAACGATTAAAGAAGACATGAATGATACAAATAAAACGGCGTCTCTTGCGGTCATTGCCGAATACAATGAGAAAATGAAAAACCTTCGTTTTCAGCAATATACAACGTCAACCCGCATAAAAAAGTATGAACGGAAAGTCCGTGCTCAAGGGATTAAAGCCGAGCAGGAAGAACTGATGAAACTGCTGGAGCGGGGAGACATCCCGGAAGAAACGGCAAACGCTCTGCAAGAACGGTTTAATGAATTGGAAATTTTGTATGCCAACCCGTTTAAAGTCGGTTTATCAAAATCAAGGCTGAAACGTCTGATGTATTGGATTTTCTTCGGAGAACATAAAAAGCCGGAGATGTCGATTTTAAACGAAGAGGGATTAATGAGAGCAACTAGGGTTAAAACGGCTAAAGCTGCGATAGGACATTTGGAAAAGCATATACCGGAAGAACATAAGGAAGTATTTTTATCTGTCATCTCGTTTTATAAACAATTAATTTTCAGATTGGAGCACAGCCATCACGAACATAAATCGAACGCCCATTTTGAAAATCAGAAGCTGGAAGTGAAGCTGAAGGCTGTGCAGGCGATCAGAAATGAGATTCAGACGCTCTTTGAGGAGCGGGAAATTTCCCGGGACATCTCTCATGAGCTTCGCCAATATATTAATGATGTGGAAGCCGCAATGCTAGAAGGCGGCGAATAATTCCAAGAAAAAAAGCTGGCATCGGGGGACTGACCCCCGTTTTTGAGACAGGGATCAAAACACCTTTTATACAGCCAAT
>NZ_JAJHVY010000038.1:0-83452 GCF_020861455.1 Bacillus sp. AF23 | reverse complement strand
TAAAACTTGAATTAACAGGTACGTTTTGTCTTGTTTAGTTTTCAAAGAACTTTGTGCGCCTCTCTCGAAGCGACTACTTAATAGTAACATTTTTAGTTAACTAGGTCAACACTTTTTTTAAAAATGTTTTTATCTAGTAATGTCTATGTCTTTTAAAAGACAACAGAAATGATTATACCATAAATCTTCTCGTTGTAAAGAGTTTTTGATATAAAAAAGCGCAGCTGGTATGGCTGCGCTTTTTCTTAACTTTCTTCTGTCTCTTCTTGCTCATTTTCTTCATTATCATCGTTTTTCTCAACTAATGCGACTGTGGCCACATGCTCTTGTTCCGCCATTCTGATGAGACGTACACCTTGAGTTACGCGTCCGGTAGTTGAGATATCATTGATATCCATTCTGATCAGTACACCGCTGGCAGTAATAATCATCAGATCCTCTTCACCTTTGGTAGCTTTCACCGCTACTAAATGGCCGTTGTTCTCCGTGATTTTACATGTTTTCAGTCCTTTTCCGCCTCGGCTTTGAGTTCTGTATTCTTCAGCCGGAGTTCGTTTGCCGTAACCTTTCTCGGTCACGATAAGGACATCAGATTCTTCCTCTAATATTTCCATGCCGACGACAATATCGTCGTCAGTAAGGGTGATGCCTTTTACGCCTGCCGCTGTTCTTCCCATTTCCCTAACATCTGTTTCAGAGAAACGAATCAGCAGGCCGTTTTTCGTTCCGATGATGATTTGTTTTGTGCCGTCAGTAAGCCGGACACCCATTAATTCATCATCTTCACGCAGGCTCAGCGCAATTAAGCCGTTGTTACGGATATTAGCAAACTGAGACAGTGAAGTGCGTTTTGAAACCCCATGTTTTGTTGTGAAGAAGAGATAGAGATCTTCTTCGAATGCAGTGACTGGGATTATTGCGTTAATCCATTCACCTTTTTCTACCTCCAACAGATTGATAATCGGGATTCCCTTAGCAGTTCTACCGTATTCAGGAATTTCATACCCTTTTGAACGATACACTTTCCCTTTGTTGGAGAAGAAGAGAATCGTGTCATGTGTTGAAGTAGAAATCAGATGTTCAACGAAATCATCTTCGTTTGTCCCCATTCCCTGAACGCCTTTTCCTCCGCGCTTTTGACTGCGGTAAGTCGAAGCAGGCAGACGTTTGATATATCCGTTATGCGTCAGAGTGACAACGATGTTTTCTCTTTCGATGAGATCTTCATCTTCAATTGTTTCAAGGCCGGCAGTAACAATCTCAGTGCGTCTTACATCGTTGAAACGCTCTTTAATTTCTGTGAGCTCTTCACGGATGATCTCAAGCACTTTTTCTTCATTGGCCAAGATTTCTTTAAGCTCTGCAATTAATTTAATAAGGGATTGGTATTCTTCTTCAATCTTTTCTCGTTCCAACCCTGTTAAACGCTGGAGCCTCATGTCTAGAATAGCTTGGGCTTGTTTTTCGGTCAGCGAGAATTGTTCAATTAACCCTGTTCTCGCAATTTCAGCCGTTTGAGAGTTGCGGATAAGGGAAATAACTGCATCAAGATGATCAAGAGCAATCCTTAACCCTTCCAAGATATGCGCTCTCGCCTCCGCTTTACGCAATTCATAAGCAGTACGGCGTCTGATAACGACTTTTTGGTGATCTAGATAATGCACGAGGCATTGCTTTAAATTTAATACTTTCGGCTCACCGTCAACCAGCGCCAGCATGTTAATCCCGAAGGAAGTTTGCAGGGCCGTTTGTTTGTAAAGATTGTTCAGGATAACATGCGCATTGGCATCTCGTCTGATTTCAATGACAATCCGCATACCGTTACGGTCAGATTCATCACGCAAATCAGTTATTCCTTCAATTTTCTTATCTCTGACAAGATCAGCAATCTTCTCAATTAGACGCGCTTTATTCACCTGATATGGGAGTTCTGTTACTAAAATTCTTTCTTTCCCTGACGAAGTTTCTTCAATTTCTGCTTTTGCCCGAATCGTAATAGAACCTCTTCCGGATTCATATGCCTTGCGAATTCCGCTTCTGCCTAAAATTTGTCCGGCAGTCGGGAAATCCGGTCCAGGAATGAATTCCATCAGCTCTTGGATTGTTATGTCCTTGTTCTCGCTTACGGCAAGCACTCCGTCAATAATTTCTCCAAGCTGGTGCGGCGGTATATTTGTAGCCATTCCGACTGCAATACCAGCTGCTCCATTTACAAGCAGGTTCGGGAATCTTGACGGCATGACAACAGGTTCTCTCTCTGAACCATCATAGTTATCTTGATAATCAATCGTGTCTTTTGTAATGTCTCGCAGAATTTCCATGGCGATCTTAGACATTCTGGCTTCGGTGTACCGCATCGCAGCGGCTGAGTCTCCGTCTACAGAACCAAAGTTTCCATGACCGTCCACCAGCATATAACGGTAGTTGAAATCCTGCGCCATTCTGACCATAGATTCATATACCGCTGAATCACCGTGAGGGTGGTATTTCCCGATAACTTCTCCGACGATACGAGCCGATTTTTTATACGGCTTGTCACTCGTCATGCCTAAATCATTCATCGCGTATAAAATCCGTCTGTGAACCGGTTTTAAACCGTCACGCACATCCGGCAGTGCCCGGGATACGATAACGCTCATCGCATAATCCAAAAAGGACGTGCGCATTTCCTGACTGATATTTATTTCACGAACTTTTGGTGTGTTTTGTTCACTCATTAAAAAACCTCCCTGAAGTATCACATGAAATTATGTGGGAGTAGATTGTCCATTATGATCTTCAATACGATTTCACTATTCTCCATTATATCAATAAACTTATACTTATACACATTAAATTACTAGAATATATAGGCTTCACAAGAATTCCTGCGTCCTGTCCCGTTCAGAAAAAAGCCTTATTTCTTATTGGAAATAAGGCTTTGTATTATTAGATATCGAGATTTTTTACGTATCTCGCATTTGCTTCTATGAAATTTCTGCGCGGTTCTACTTTGTCTCCCATCAGCATTTCGAACGTTTCATCCGCATCCATTGCATCCTCTAGAGTCACCTGCAGAAGCGTTCTTGAGCCCGGGTCCATAGTTGTCTCCCAAAGCTGGGTGGCATTCATTTCACCGAGACCTTTGTAACGCTGCAATCCAGGCTTAGGCGTTTGAGGAAGAGTTTGCAACAACTCCTCAAGCTGCTTGTCATTGTATGCATATTCAACACGTTTACCCTGCTGGACTTTGTAGAGCGGCGGCTGTGCGATGTACACGTAGCCATTTTCGATAATCTGACGCATATATCTGTAAAAGAACGTCAACAGCAATGTTCTGATGTGCGCGCCGTCAACGTCGGCATCTGTCATAATGACGACTTTGTGATAACGGGCTTTTTCCAAGTTGAAATCTTCCCCGATACCTGTGCCGAGTGCAGTAATCATAGAGCGAACTTCGTTGTTAGAAAGAATTTTATCAAGCCTTGCTTTTTCAACGTTTAGGATTTTACCTCTTAGCGGCAAAATGGCTTGGAAATGCCTGTCACGTCCCTGTTTTGCAGATCCTCCGGCAGAGTCACCCTCTACGATATATAACTCGGAGATGCTCGGGTCTTTCGAAGAGCAGTCCGCTAATTTACCAGGAAGGTTTGAAATCTCCAAAGCGCTTTTGCGGCGCGTTAATTCACGCGCTTTTTTCGCAGCCATTCTTGCTCTTGCTGCCATTAAACCTTTGTCAACGATTTTTTTGGCCGCATCTGGATTTTCCAGCATAAATGTTTCCAACGCCGCAGAAAATAACGTATCTGTGATCGTCCGCGCCTCTGAGTTGCCTAGTTTTGTTTTCGTTTGGCCTTCGAACTGCGGATCCGGGTGTTTGATCGAGATTATCGCGGTAAGCCCTTCTCTCACATCATCTCCGCTTAAGTTTGGATCATTTTCTTTTATGAGTCCTTTTTTTCTGGCGTAATCATTGATGACACGAGTCAGCCCCGTTTTAAAACCGGCTTCGTGGGTACCGCCTTCGTACGTGTTGATATTGTTTGTAAATGAGTAAATATTGCTTGTGTAGCTGTCATTGTATTGCAGAGCGACTTCAACCGTAATGCCGTCCTTTTCGCCTTCAATATAAATCGGCTCTTCATGGACAACTTCTTTGGAGCGGTTTAAATACTCTACATAGCTTTTAATTCCGCCTTCGTAATGATACTCATTTTTGCGCTCTTGGCCTTCACGTTTATCTTCAATCGTGATGTTTACGCCTTTTGTCAAAAAGGCTAGTTCGCGAACACGGTTAGCAAGCAAATCATATTCATACTCAGTTGTTTCCGTGAAGATTTCAGGATCTGGAACAAAGTGTGTAGTGGTTCCTGTATGATCCGTTTCGCCAATAACCTCAAGATCAGAAACCGGGACACCGCGGTTATAGACTTGGCGATGGATTTTTCCGTCACGGTGAACAGTCACATCAAGCTCTGTTGATAACGCGTTAACGACCGAGGCACCTACACCGTGCAAGCCTCCGGACACTTTATATCCGCTTCCGTCAAATTTTCCGCCGGCGTGAAGCACAGTCATAATGACTTCAACCGCAGGACGACCCATTTTCTCATGAATACCGACTGGAATCCCGCGGCCATTATCAATTACCGTGATGCTGTTGTCTTTTTCAATTTGAATATTGATATCTGTACAATAACCGGCCAGGGCTTCGTCAATACTATTGTCGACAATTTCCCATACCAGATGGTGAAGGCCTTTACTGTTGGTTGAACCGATGTACATCCCCGGTCTTTTACGAACAGCTTCCAATCCTTCTAGTACCTGTATCTGATTTTCATCATAACTATTTTGCTGCTGTTCCATAGCCACGTTATTCACCTACACTTTTCTTAAACAATATATTCGTTATAAAAAATCACTAAGAATCTATTTCAACCATAAATTGCGCACGTTTTTTTAATGTGCTGGAAGATAAGGGAGAGTAATATATATTCTGAACCGTGACTACGATAGATTTGGGTGTGCCGTTTACGGAAGGCACCAGCTTGTGTTTCTGTTTTTCCAGAAATTCTTCAACAATTGGCGACATGTTGGCTTTAAAATCAAAAATGCCAATAATATCGCGTGTTGAAACCACAAAATCATCACCTAAATGAATATACAATTGCCCACCTCATTTCTTCACTTCACTAACGTACCGTTTTGCACACGGAACATTCCTGCTTGCCGTAAGGTTTCGTGATCAATGCCATCAACGCTTGTCGTTGTGACAAACGTTTGTACACGGCCCTGGATGGTATGAAGCAAGTGCGATTGGCGATAATCATCCAGCTCACTCAGCACATCATCCAATAGTAAAATGGGATATTCTCCGATTTCTTCATGGATCAGGTCAATCTCAGCCAGCTTAAGGGATAATGCCGTCGTCCGCTGCTGTCCTTGAGACCCATACGTCTGCACATCGCGTCCGTTCACATAGAAAAGAACATCATCCCGATGAGGTCCAGACAGCGTGACGCCGCGCTCGATTTCTTTTTCTCTTAATTTAGAAAACGCTTCTTGATAGCTATCTCCTATTTTCGACAAGTCTTCAGGATCTGATACCTCAAGCGCCGTATGGTACTTCAGCGTCAATTCCTCAAGCCCTCTTGAGATGCCCGAATGGATAGGCTGCGCCCATTTTTCGAGCTGTGCCGTGAACTGCAGACGTTTTACGACGACTTTTGCGGCAACTTCAATAAGCTGATCAGTCAGAACATCAAGCATTGTTCTGTCAGTTTGTTTTCTTGTTTGCAGCTGTTTCAAAAAATGATTTCGCTGGGAAAGAATCTTCTGGTAAAGAGAAAGGTCATACAGGTAGACAGGAGAAACTTGGCCGATTTCCATGTCAAGAAATCTCCGTCTCACTTGAGGGCTTCCCTTTACAAGGTTTAAATCTTCCGGCGCAAACATGATGGTGTTGAGGGCGCCGACATACTGGCTGAGCTTTTGCTGTTCGATATGATTGACCTTGCCCTTTTTACCCTTTTTGGAGATGACGAGCTGCATCGGTATCGCTCCGTTTTGCTTCATCACTCTTCCCTCTATTTTAGCATAGTCTTTGTCCCACCGGATAAGTTCTTTGTCATTTGAAGTCCGATGCGATTTTGCCATGGACAAGACATAGATCGCTTCCATGAGGTTTGTTTTCCCCTGAGCATTTTCTCCAATGATCACATTTACTTTATTTTCAAATTGAAGCTCAGCATGTTCATAGTTGCGGTAAGATGTCAGTTCTAAGTTCTGGATATACAATCAGTGTCACCCGCTTTAATTGACGACTTGAAATGAACCAAATCCTTCAATCTCTACCACATCTCCAACATACAGCTTTCTGCCGCGGCGATTGTCCGGCTCATTGTTCACAAGCACTTCATGCTCGCTCAAAAACCACTTTGCCATGCCGCCTGACTGAATCACATCGGCTAATTTCAGAAATTGCCCGAGTGTAATCATCTCTGTATCAATAGAAATCGGATTTGCCATTATATCGACCTCTTTCAAATATCACTAATATCTAATTGTACTAAAAAAAAACGAATTAGGGAAAGGGAAAACTTGACGGAGCAGATTACGAATAGAAAAGCTGCCGAGCAGGTCGGCAGCCGTATATCGGATTAATAGGTTCTGACAGGGAGGATAAGCTGTACGATTGTTTCATCATTCGGCGTGCGAATTAAGAAAGGTCTCATAGCTCCTGTAAAGCTTACACGTATCTCTGCTCCTTCAAGCACCTTTAATGCATCCAGCATATATTTTGGACTAAATGAGATATTTAATTCCTCACCCTCGATTTGATCTGCAAGAACCGCTTCCACCACTTTTCCGATTTCAGGTGAATTAGAAGAAATCTCAATTGATTCAGCAGGTTTTGCAGAAAGCTTCACCACGTTATTGCGTCCTTCTCTGGCTAATAGAGATGCACGATCAATCGCCTGAAGGAATTCTTTTGTGTTCACAATGATTTCTGTCTTGCTCTCTTGCGGAATAAGGCTGGTTGTATCCGGATAATTTCCATCCAGCAGGCGTGAGAAGAACAAGACGTTTTTTGCTTTAAACAGAACCTGGGTTTCTGTAATGACGATATCTACAAGTTCTTGGTTGTCATCCAAAATCTTGCTGAGTTCAGTTAAGCTCTTACCCGGAATCACGACGTTATAGGATCTGTCTTCTGAAATATCAAGTTTCGCTTTTCTTAAAGCTAAACGGTGGCTATCCGTTGCAGTGCATAATAATTCACTTTTCTCCACTTTCCAGTTTACACCTGTCAAGATAGGACGTGTTTCTGAGGTGGACACCGCGAACACTGTTTGTCTAATTAGGTTTTTTAATAAATCCGTAGGGATCTGAATCGCATGATGCTCTTCAATCTGCGGCAAGTGCGGATACTCATCAGCATCAAGCCCATTTAGGTTAAATTCGGCTTTTCCAGAGCGGATAATCGTCAGATATTGATTTTGCACTTCGATTTCTACAGCTGCCATCGGGAGTTTTTTTACAATCTCACTAAAGAAGCGGGCTTGTAATACAATGCTGCCTGGCTGTTCAATCGTAACGATTTCTTTATCTCCTTCTTCTTTTGGAATAAAAGACTCGATGGAAATATCTGAATCGCTTCCAGTAAAAGATACCCCTTCATCTGAGGCAACGATCTTAATACCGGTCAAAATCGGAATTGTAGTTCTGGATGAAACTGCTTTTAATACATCTTGGACACTTTCAACAAGACGATCTTTTTGAATCGTAAATTTCATTTTTATCCTCCTAACGGATAATGTTTAATATATATATTTTTTAAAAAAAGTAGTAGAAGTAATAGTAGGGCTTGTGGATTTGTGGATAAGTTGTGAAAAAGACAGGAAACACAGCCTATCCACATGTGGACAGACTGTGCATGACTTTAGAAAAATTATTCACACTTCTCCCGATTTATCCCCGGCCCTATTATTTAAGCTGTTCCTTAATTTCTTTTACATGCTGCTGAAGCTGTTCATCATCTGCCAGCAGTTTTGAAATTTTTTCATGCGCATGAATAACGGTTGTATGGTCACGTCCTCCGAATTCCTCTCCGATTTTAGGGAGAGAGGAGTCGGTCATTTCTCTCGATAAGTACATAGCGATTTGACGCGGGAATGCTACCGATTTTGTCCGTTTTTTTGCTTTGAAATCCTCAAGCTTAATATTGAATTGCTGGCCTACTACTCTCTGAATTTCTTTTATTGTAATCACTTTCGGTTTTGAGGAAGGAATAATATCTTTCAATGCCTCAGCGGCCAGATCGGCATTAATATCTTTATTAATTAAAGATGAATAAGCAACGACCCTGATTAACGCCCCTTCCAGCTCCCGAATGTTGCTGTCGATTTGATTTGCGATATAAAGCATAACCTCGTTCGGAATATCCAAGCCTTCCGCTTTAGCTTTTTTTCTTAAAATCGCAATTCTCGTTTCTAAATCAGGAGGCGTGATATCTGTAATCAGGCCCCATTCAAAGCGTGAACGCAATCTGTCTTCAAGTGTCGGAATTTCTTTAGGCGGTCTATCACTTGAAATGACGATTTGTTTGCTTTCTTCGTGCAGCGTGTTAAAAGTATGGAAAAATTCTTCTTGCGTTTGTTCTTTCCCGGCTAAAAATTGAATATCATCTATCAAAAGCACATCAACATTTCGGTAGCGATTGCGGAAATCAACTGCTTTATTATCCCGAATAGAGTTGATGAACTCGTTAGTAAATTTCTCAGAAGACAGATAAACCACTTTGGCAGAAGGATTATGATCTATTACATAATGGCCGATCGCATGCATTAAGTGTGTTTTCCCTAAGCCAACTCCCCCATAGATAAATAAAGGGTTGTATGCTTTTGCAGGTGCTTCCGCTACTGCCAGGGAAGCTGCGTGAGCGAATCGGTTTCCAGATCCGATGACAAAAGTATCAAATGTATATTTTGGGTTGAGCATATTTTGAGGAAAATCAGATGTATCTTCTTTTACCGCTTTTTTGACTTGCGGTTTTGGCATAAAGTCTTCGACATCTTGATTTTGAGGAATGACAAACTTAATGCTCAATTCTTCCCCGGTTAATTCATATATAGTATCTGCAATGAGATGCAAGTATCTGGACTCCAGCCAGTCTCTGGCAAATTCATTAGGAGCGGTAATTGTCAATGTATCTCCTTGCAGTGAGTGGGCTTTCGTTGATTTCATCCAAGTCTCGAAACTCGGTTTGCTCAATTTTTTTTCGATTTGAGCAAGGGCTTGGTTCCACAGGTCTAATATATTTTCCATCTTCCGGCACGTCCCTCCTTTTCTAAGAAAATAACGTCTTTTTCTGTTATAGAACACAAAAAAAGAGCAAATGGCGGTAACCATTCGTACACATTAAATGTTGAAAACATATAATATAGTAGATAAATAGCTTTTCGACAAATTTCACAACTTGTGGACAACTTTCTACACATGCTGTGTGAAATCAATCCACAAGTTATCCACAGTTTGTGGATAATGAGTGAAAGCAAGATTAGTAATCAAGAGTTAAAACACAAATATAATACCAAATTAAACGAGAGCTTGCAATGGTTGTCATAATCTTATCCACAAAGCGGACAACCTGTTGAAAAAAATTTGTCCACAGGGGTTGGCGGTGTGAAAATGTTGTCGATAACCTTTGTGGATATTGAAAAAAGGGAAAAAAGATATCCACATCACGTATTTTCAGCTCAGAATGTTATTTGAATCAGGACTTTTTTTCGTTAATTTCAGGAATCTGAAAAATAAGGTTTCGAAAGTCGAGAAGGTATGGTATCCTATTATGGTTGCAAGAAATAAAAGCACTAGTTAAGTTGACAATGAATAGGTAACGCAAATATAATAAGTAAGACTGTCTTTAACAGCTATTCCTCGAGGGAGGTGTCATAAATGAAAAGAACATTCCAACCGAATAACCGTAAACGCAGTAAAGTTCATGGCTTCAGAAGCCGTATGAGTTCAAAAAACGGTCGTCTAGTTTTAGCACGCCGTCGCCGCAAAGGCAGAAAAGTATTATCAGCTTAGGCCACTGAATAATGTCAGTGGTCTTTTTTCACTTTAAGGGAAAAGATATATGTGATGTGTATGAGCAGGGGGATCTCCCTGTCTCTGCGCATCTCATTTTCAAATAAAATTAAAAGTTTCTGCCAGCCAGTATCGGAGTGAGTCAATTTGAAGAAGCGAAATCGTTTAAAGAAAAATGAAGATTTTCAAAAAGTGTTCAAGCATGGCACATCAGTAGCGAATCGCCAGTTTGTCTTATATACGCTTGATCAGCCTGAAAACGATGAGCTGCGCGTTGGTCTTTCCGTCAGCAAAAAAATTGGCAATGCAGTAATGCGGAATCGGATAAAACGTTTGATCCGGCAAGCTTTTCTAGAAGAGAGAGACAGGCTGAAGGAAAAGGATTATATTATTATTGCCAGAAAACCAGCAAGTCAGCTGACATTTGAGGAAACGAAAAAAAGTTTGCAGCATTTATTCAGGAAGGCCTCATTATATAAGAAAACTTCGTCAAAAAAGTAGATGCCACTGCTTTCTTAAAACTTTTAAAAGCGCTTCCTTTCTGGTTGATCAGAAAAAGACACCATTTAAAACTGAAAGATGCTAAAATACATACAAGTATGTTTTGTAATAAGAGAGTGTAAAGAATGATTATAGGAGGAAATGTTGTTGAAAAGGAGAATATGGTTGCTATTAAGTATGGTCGGCGTATTCATGCTATTGGCTGGATGCTCGAGTGTCAAAGAGCCGATCACTGCAGATAGTCCGCATTTTTGGGACAAGTACGTAGTATTCCCATTGTCTGAGCTCATTACGTATGTTGCGAAATTGACGGGAGACAACTATGGACTGTCAATTATTATTGTTACAATTTTAATCCGTTTATTAATTTTGCCGCTGATGATCAAGCAGCTGAGAAGCTCGAAAGCGATGCAGGCTTTACAGCCGGAAATGCAAAAGCTTAAAGAAAAATACAGCTCAAAGGATCAAAAAACGCAGCAAAAACTTCAGCAGGAAACAATGGCTTTATTTCAAAAGCATGGCGTCAACCCATTGGCAGGGTGTTTCCCGATTTTAATTCAAATGCCGATTTTAATCGGATTCTATCATGCGATTATGAGAACACAGGCAATTTCAGAGCACAGTTTCTTATGGTTTGACTTAGGAGAAAAAGATCCTTTCTATATTCTTCCGATTGTTGCCGGTGTTGCCACTTTCGTACAGCAAAAATTAATGATGGCGGGCAATGCGCAGCAAAATCCGCAAATGGCAATGATGCTTTGGATTATGCCGATTATGATCATTGTGTTTGCGATCAACTTCCCGGCGGCGCTTTCTCTTTATTGGGTAGTCGGTAACTTGTTTATGATTGCGCAAACTTTCCTCATTAAAGGGCCTGATATTAAAAAAGATCCTCAGCCGCAAAAAGCCGGAGGAAAGAAAAAGTGAGGAATGTGACTGCTGCAGGGCGAAATGTCGATGAAGCAGTACAGTCCGGATTACGAGAACTGCAATTAACGATAGATGAAGTTGAAATTACCGTTATTGAAGAGGGAAACAAAGGTTTTCTCGGTATATTCGGCAAAAAGTCGGCAATCGTGAAGCTGGCTGAAAAATTTGATCCAATTCAGGAAACAAAGATGTATCTTGAAAGAATTGCCGAATCCATTGCCGGAAAGTCTGATGTGACTGTAAAAGAAAGCAAAAAGGCAGTGAGTTTCCATATAACGGGTGAAAAAGCGGCATTGTTAATTGGAAAAAGAGGACAAACCTTAAATGCACTTCAAACTTTGACCCAGCTTGTCCTTAATCGTTATTCAGATCAGTATTTAAATGTGACGGTAGATGCAGAAAACTACCGTTTGAAAAGGAAAGAGACGCTGAGTCAGCTGGCTGTGAGACTGGCAGACCAGGTTTTGAAAACGAAAAAAGATGTTCATTTAGAACCGATGCCGTCCAGTGAAAGAAAAATCATTCATGATGCTCTTTCCAGATATGCAAATCAGCAGATCGAAACGTATTCAATGGGTGAAGGCGAAAATCGCCACCTCGTTATTTCCCAGAAAAGATAACATAAAACCGAAGTCCGGTAAAAATCGGAGCTTCGGTTTTTTTGTATAGAAAAATCTATTTTTCCTTGTAATATCAAGCTTTTTCCGTTTAAGTTTTTCCTTTTTAGGTGTATCCTGTTGATAAAAAGGAAGTTCAGGAAATAAAATTAATTGTTATTCACATGTGGATAAGTTAAAGTAATAAGGGATGAATTTCTAAGTCTGTGGATAACACATCTTCCACTTCGAACCAAACTATGTTATCTTTTAGTTTTGGCATAATAAAATATTTTTTTATATAGATGAATGAGAGTATAGAAAAGAGAGGTGAACAACATGGATACAATTGCTGCCATTTCTACACCGATGGGAGAGGGTGCGATTGCTATTGTGCGGCTGAGCGGACCGGAAGCCATCCAGATCGCCGACAGAATGTATAAAGGGCCGAAAGGGAAAACGATCAGTTCGGTCGAATCACACACGATTCATTACGGCCATATTGTAGACAAACGTACGGATCGGGTCGTGGAGGAAGTAATGGTATCGGTGTTAAAAGCACCGAGAACATTTACACGTGAAGATGTTATAGAAATAAACTGCCACGGGGGAATTGTGACAGTAAACCAAGTGCTCCAGCTCGCCTTAAGAGAGGGAGCGAGACTGGCGGAGCCTGGTGAATTCACGAAACGCGCGTTTTTAAATGGGCGAATCGACCTTTCACAGGCGGAAGCGGTGATGGACTTAATCAGAGCGAAAACGGATCGGGCAATGAACGTCGCTATGAATCAAATGGAAGGGCGTCTCTCTGCTTTGGTGCGCCGTTTGCGCGATGATATTTTAGAAACGCTGGCCCATGTTGAGGTAAATATAGATTATCCGGAGTATGATGATGTAGAAGAAATGACACATCAGCTTTTAGTTGAAAAGGCAAGCTCCGTTAAAAAAGAAATTGAGGCGCTGCTTAGAACGTCTGAGCAGGGCAAAATTTTGCGGGAAGGTCTTTCTACTGTCATTATCGGCCGTCCGAATGTCGGAAAGTCTTCTCTTCTTAACAGCCTGGTTCATGAGGCAAAAGCTATTGTTACCGATATTCCGGGTACGACACGGGATGTGATTGAGGAATACGTGAATGTAAGAGGTGTTCCGCTTCGTCTTGTTGATACTGCGGGTATTCGTGAAACAGAGGATATAGTTGAACGAATAGGTGTTGAACGCTCTCGTCAGGTTCTGAAGGAAGCAGACCTGATTTTACTTGTGCTTAATTATAGTGAAGAGCTTTCTGAAGAAGACGTGAAGCTTTTTGAAGCCGTTGAGGGAATGGACGTCATCGTCATTATGAATAAGACTGACCTCGAGGCGAAAATTGACATAGAACGTGTACGCGAGCTGGCCAATGGACGTCCTGTTGTAACGACATCTCTTCTAAAAGAAGAAGGCGTTAATGATTTGGAGGAAGCGATTCAATCGCTGTTCTATACAGGTGCTATTGAAAGCGGAGATTTAACGTATGTCAGCAATACACGCCATATTTCAATTTTACAGGAAGCAAAACGCGCCATTGAAGACGCGCTTAGCGGCATTGAACAGGATGTCCCGATCGACATGGTGCAGATTGATCTTACAAGATGCTGGGAGCTTCTGGGCGAAATCATTGGAGACGCTGTCCATGAAAGCTTAATTGATCAGCTCTTTTCACAGTTCTGTTTAGGAAAATAAATAAAGGAGGAACTAGAATCATGGGGTATGAAGCAGGCCAATACGATGTGATAGTGATTGGCGCCGGGCATGCCGGTGTTGAGGCTGCCCTCGCATCAGCACGTCAAGGCGCCAAAACGCTTGTCTTGACCATCAACTTAGATATGGTTGCGTTTATGCCATGTAATCCGTCTGTCGGCGGCCCTGCAAAAGGGATTGTCGTCCGCGAAATTGATGCGCTTGGCGGAGAAATGGGCAGAAATATTGATAAAACGCATATTCAAATGAGAATGCTGAATACAGGAAAAGGTCCTGCTGTCCGTGCGCTGCGTGCGCAAGCAGATAAATTCCAATATCAGCATGAAATGAAAAATACGCTTGAAAAAGAACCAAACTTAACGCTGCTGCAAGGAATTGTAGAGCGTCTGATCATTGAAGACGGCGAGTGCCGCGGTGTCATTACACAAACCGGTGCGAATTACCGCGCGAAAGCAGTTGTTATGACGACAGGAACATATTTGAGAGGACGTATCATTCTCGGTGATCTTTCTTACTCAAGCGGTCCGAACAACCAGCAGCCTTCTATTAAGCTTTCTGAGCATTTGGAAGAACTGGGCTTCGACCTTGTTCGTTTTAAAACAGGTACGCCGCCTCGCGTCAAAAGCGACACGATTGATTACAGCAAAACGGAAATTCAGCCTGGTGACGAAGTGCCTCGCGCTTTCTCATATGAAACGGTTGAATATATCACAGATCAGCTTCCTTGCTGGCTGACATATACGAGCCCTGAGACACATGAAATTATTGACAGCAACCTGCACCGTTCACCGATGTATTCCGGTATGATCAAAGGTACAGGTCCGAGATACTGCCCGTCAATTGAAGATAAAGTTGTTCGTTTTAATGATAAACCGCGTCATCAAATTTTCCTTGAGCCAGAAGGCAGAAATACGCAGGAAGTTTATGTTCAAGGTTTGTCTACTAGTCTTCCAGAGGACGTGCAGCAAAGAATGCTTGCAACGATTCCGGGTCTGGAAAACGTTCAAATGATGAGAGCCGGCTATGCGATTGAGTACGATGCGATTGTACCGACTCAGCTATGGCCGACGCTTGAAACGAAGAAAATTACCAATCTCTACACTGCCGGCCAAATTAACGGAACATCCGGTTATGAAGAAGCTGCAGGACAAGGGATTATGGCGGGAATCAATGCAGGACGAAAAGCGCTTGGAAAAGAAGAAGTGATTCTAAGCCGTTCTGACGCCTACATTGGTGTTCTCATTGATGACCTTGTGACGAAAGGGACAAATGAGCCATACCGTCTTTTAACATCTCGCGCTGAATACAGATTGCTTCTTCGTCATGACAATGCAGATCTGCGTCTGACAGAAATCGGCCACCGCATTGGATTGATTTCTGATGAACGATTTGCGGCTTTTGAGAAGAAAAAAGCGGCGATCGAAGCGGAGAAAAAACGTCTGCATTCTGTGATTATCAAGCCGTCTCCAGAAAATCAAGAATATATCCGTTCTCTTGGCGGAAGCGAATTGAAAGATGGGGTACGCGGCACAGACTTGATGAAACGTCCTGAAATGAACTATGAAACTGTTACAAAACTGGCGCCGCCAGAAGTGCCGGTTCCGCAAGAAGTGGCAGAACAAGTAGAAATTCAAGTGAAATATGAAGGGTATATTGAAAAATCCCTTCAGCAAGTGGAAAAACTGAAGAAGATGGAAAACAAAAAAATCCCTGATCGAATTGATTATGACGCAATTAAGGGGATTGCAACCGAGGCTCGTCAAAAGCTGAAAAACGTACGGCCTTTGTCTGTTGCCCAAGCTTCCCGTATTTCCGGTGTGAACCCGGCAGACATTTCAATTCTATTGGTATATTTAGAGCAGGGCCGCATTGCGAAGATAGCCGAGTAGAAAGGATGACGGCATGAATATTGAAGAATTCACTTCTGGACTGGCGGAAAAAGGGATCTCCCTTTCTCCTCGTCAGCTGGAGCAATTTGAGCTGTATTACGATATGCTGGTTGAGTGGAATGAAAAAATCAATCTGACTTCGATTACAGAGAAAAAAGAAGTGTATCTGAAGCATTTTTATGATTCCATTACAGCTGCATTTTATGTCGACTTCAATCAGATGAATACGATTTGTGATGTCGGAGCGGGAGCGGGTTTTCCGAGTCTGCCGATTAAAATATGTTTTCCGCATCTTCATGTCACAATCGTAGATTCACTAAACAAACGAATAACGTTTTTAGAAAAGCTGTCTGAAGCTTTACAATTGGAGAATACGACATTTTGCCATGACAGAGCTGAAACATTCGGACAACGGAAGGACGTAAGGGAAAGCTATGATATCGTGACAGCGCGAGCGGTTGCGAGACTCTCTGTTTTAAGTGAGCTTTGCCTGCCTCTGGTTAAGAAAAACGGTTTATTTGTTGCTTTAAAAGCCGCATCTGCTGAAGAAGAATTAAATGCGGGGAAAAAAGCAATCACAACGCTTGGAGGAGAACTTGAGAATACCCATTCCTTTAAGCTGCCTATTGAAGAAAGCGATCGTAATATTATGGTGATACGCAAGATCAAAAATACACCTAAGAAGTATCCAAGAAAACCGGGAACTCCTAATAAATCGCCAATTGAAGGGTAATTTAGACAGCCTGATATGACAATACCATCATATTTTCTTCAAAATTAATGACGGTACAGCAGGAAAAACCATGAGAAAATAGAATTATAAAAATGGCAGTTTTTAAAGGTGGTGTAGGTACATGAAGCATTCATTCTCTCGTTTCTTCGGGCTTGGTGAGAAGGAACAGGAACCGGAGATTGCTGAACATGAGACAAACAAAGAAGAGATTCTGGAAATACCGGTAAATGCTATCGTTCCCAACCGTTTTCAGCCACGCACCATTTTCTCAGATGAAAAAATCAAAGAGTTAGCAATGACCATTCATACACACGGCATTATTCAGCCGATTGTTGTCAGGCATACAGAAGAAGAAGGCCAATACGAACTCATTGCAGGTGAAAGACGCTGGAGAGCGGTGCAATCGCTCGAGTGGGAAAAGATTCCGGCCATTATTAAGGATTTTTCCGACACGGAAACCGCTTCTGTGGCGTTAATTGAAAATTTGCAACGTGAGGAATTGTCTTCGATTGAGGAAGCGCATGCCTACGCAAGGCTCCTTGAGCTTCATGATTTAACACAGGAAGCACTGGCGCAGCGTTTAGGAAAAGGGCAGTCAACGATTGCGAATAAACTGCGGCTATTAAAGCTGCCTCAGCCGGTTCAAGACGCAATCATGGAGAAGAAAATCACAGAGCGTCATGCCAGAGCGCTGATTCCCCTGAAACAGCCTGAGCTCCAAGTCACACTGCTCACAGAGATAATTGAGAAAAGCTTAAATGTAAAGCAGACAGAAGACCGCGTGGTTAAAATGCTGGAGCAAGGCCAGAGAAAACCAAAGCCTAGACGCAAAGCGTTCAGCAGGGATACTAGAATTGCAATGAACACGATTCGTCAGTCACTGTCAATGGTTGAAGACAGCGGCGTAAAATTGAATACGGAAGAAGAGGAATTTGAAGAATATATTCAATTGACGATTCGCATACCAAAATAAAAGCTCTCCTGCTGTTCAGGAGAGCTTTTTCGCTAAAAGGGAATTAATTACTTTTAGTTACGATTGTTATATTAGAATTCTTTTCTTTGAGCTTGTGGATAAATTCTTCCGTGTCTTTTGGAGAAATGACTGCATGTCCCCAGCCTCCCCGATAATAAATCGTAATCGCATGCCGTGAGCCAATAAGCCGAAAACCTGACCACAGCTTCTTTTGCTGTATCACTTTGTCGATTTTTTCGTAAGGAATTTGATGTTTGATCAATCCGGCTTTAATGATCAAACGGTGCTCCTTCAATACATATTTCAGATCAATGAAACTCCAAATGATGAGCACGTTTAAAAGAGTCAGCAGAACAAAAATGATCCAGCCGGATATCCTCATATGTCCCAGCACAAAAGGAACTATGGCATCTGCTTGTATCAGTAATATGAGAAACACAATCATAAGAGTAACGGGTGCATCTCTTTTTGTTTTGTAAACCATATGATCACCGTCCTGTTTGTACTTTCTGCATTGTAACTTCTTCTTTTTTTCTATTAGAAATCCCTTTTTTAAGTCAAAAAAACATATCAGTTTAAGAATTTATAAGAGAAAGCCATAAAGCGCCGATTAAATTTTCAAATATTCCCTTCTGATAAAAAACAAAATGATGAAAAAAGTGAAACGCTTTAATCTTTTTTTGATAAAATAGAAACATGACAGTACATGTTCATGTGAAAGTAGGTGACATCGTGGGAAAAATCATAGCAATTACGAACCAAAAAGGCGGAGTCGGAAAAACAACGACGTCTGTCAACCTTGGAGCATGCTTAGCTTACATAGGGAAAAGGGTTCTGCTGGTAGATATTGATCCGCAGGGGAATGCAACGAGCGGATTGGGGATTGAAAAAGCCGATGTAGATCAGTGTGTGTACGATATTTTAGTAGATGATGCAGATGTAATAGATATTATTAAAGCGACTTCAGTAGAGAATTTGGATGTGATTCCTGCGACGATACAGCTTGCAGGAGCTGAGATCGAGCTGGTTCCGACAATTTCAAGAGAAGTGAGACTTAAGAGAGCGCTTGAAGCAGTGAAGCAGAATTATGATTATATAATTATTGATTGTCCTCCGTCATTGGGATTGCTGACAATTAATGCGTTGACTGCTTCAGATTCAGTTGTCATTCCTGTACAGTGCGAATACTATGCCTTGGAGGGACTGAGCCAATTATTAAATACCGTACGTCTTGTGCAAAAGCATTTGAATACTGATTTAATGATTGAAGGCGTATTGCTGACGATGCTTGATGCCCGGACAAATCTTGGCATTCAAGTGATTGAAGAGGTAAAAAAATACTTTAGAGATAAAGTATATCAGACTGTTATTCCGCGTAATGTCCGTCTGAGTGAGGCACCGAGTCACGGTAAACCCATCATTTTATACGATCCGCGGTCAAGAGGTGCGGAAGTATATTTAGATTTAGCAAAGGAAGTGGCTGCGAATGGCTAAAGGCCTTGGAAAAGGGATTAATGCGTTGTTTAATCAGGTTGATTTGTCTGAAGAGACAGTTGAGGAAATCAAAGTTACCGATTTACGCCCTAATCCTTATCAGCCAAGAAAACACTTTGACGACGAAGCTCTGGCTGAGCTCAAAGAATCTGTGCTGCAGCATGGCATTCTCCAGCCGCTTATCGTCAGAAAATCTTTAAAAGGCTATGATATCGTTGCGGGTGAACGGCGCTTTCGGGCGGCAAAGCTTGCAGGTTTAGAAACAGTTCCAGCGATTGTCCGTGAATTATCAGAGGCGTTAATGAGAGAAATTGCTTTACTGGAAAACCTTCAGCGTGAGGATTTATCACCGCTGGAAGAGGCTCAGGCTTATGACTCTTTGCTCAAACACTTAGATGTCACGCAAGAGCAGCTTGCAAAACGTCTCGGAAAAAGCAGACCGCATATTGCCAACCATTTAAGATTGCTGACATTGCCTGAGAACATTCAGCAGCTGATTGCGGAAGGCACGCTCTCTATGGGGCATGGCCGCACACTTCTTGGTTTGAAAAATAAAAACAAGCTTGAACCGCTTGTGCAAAAAGTGATTGCAGAACAGCTTAACGTTCGCCAGCTTGAGCAGCTGATTCAGCAATTAAATCAGAATGTTCCACGTGAAACAAAGAAAAAAGAGCCTGTGAAAGATGCGATTATCAAAGAACGGGAATCGTATCTCCAAAATTATTTTGGTACAACAGTAAATATTAAGAGACAAAAGAAAAAAGGCAAAATCGAAATTGAGTTTTTCTCCAACGAGGATCTTGAACGGATCTTAGAGCTTTTATCAGAACGAGAATCGTAATGAAAGAAAACCATCTCTATTGAAGATGGTTTTTTGTTTTATAATCGTCCTGTGAGTCTTTGCAGCGGACTAAGCCGTTCCTGCCGCCACTCTGTTCGATCTGTTAAACTCAGTCCTTCAGCAAGAACATTTGCCATATTCATGACCAAGTGAAGTCTTGTATTTTGTAAAACAAAGTACTCCATGAAACCGCTCACATTTACAATTCCATTCACATGGAGATCTCCTACCTCAGGAAGATCCTTCTGTACACCGGCACCAGGCTTTAGTGGGCCATCTCCGATCTGGAATGAACCTACGCTTTTTACACGCCCTAAGCAAGCATCCACTGCTACAATAAATGGGTTTTTATGTAATTTGTGAATTTCCATCAATTTGTCCTTCATGTTTACAGCATGCACAGGATCAGACAGAGTGCCGTAGACGTGGAACCTGGTGAGCTGCATCTGTTTGAGTTTCATTCCTACGAGCGGGCCTAATGAGTCACCAGTTGAACGGTCTGTTCCGATACAAACCACAACAATCGGTCTGCCGGCAGCTTTACGTAAGGATGAAGAAAGAATCGTTTGTATTTGTTTTGCTGCAGCTGTATCTGTATGTGAAACATATTGCTTTACTCGTTCCTGAGAAGAAAAAAGCCCGCCTTTTCGATTCATAGGTTTCACTTCCTTGTTAGGTATCGGAATTGCTAGGGATGTGTTTTTTTGGTATGTAAGGTTGTTTACATTATATCCAGCAGTTAGGTTTTTTATGCTTTGTGTCTGTTTAATGATTTTGGATACAAAGAGGAGAAGATAGAGGTTATTTACAAGTATTGTGCCGCAGCGCTTCAGGTGAAGCAAGATACGGTCTGCTGTTTTGGTAAAAGGAATCATTAATATGCGGAACGCCTAATGAAGATTACGATAAGATTGGAATAACTGAATGATTGAAAATGATATCTTGGTGAAGAAGCGTATAAAGGAATGGTAAAGAAAGCGGAGGATGGGATTCTATGTTTTGACTGTCTGTTTAGGCAGTCTTTTTTTATGTGTATTTTGTATGGTATTTTCACATTCAACCATTATTTTTTGTTTTCCTATGAAAATAGGCATTTTTGTTATTAGTGCTCTATATAGTAACAATAACGGAAACAAGCTGAACTCTGTACTTATGAGGTGATAATGTTGTGGAGAGCCGGAATGAGGTGGATGCTGCTTATATTAGGCAGCCTGATCGGCGCCGGATATGCAAGCGGTCAGGAGATATGGCAGTTTTTTGGCGCAGAAAGCGGACTGGCTATTGTGCTGTTTACAGTGATGTTCATTTTCTCGTCTTATATTGTGATGAAAATCAGTTTTAAGGTTCAATCCACTCACTTTCTTCCGGTTCTTGAACATTTAATGGGGCCGTGGCTGGCGAAAATTTATGATATTCTCATTGTCTTTTATTTATTTTCTACAACCATGGTGATGATCGCCGGAGGCGGAGTGACGCTGCAAATGTACAAGCTCCCTTTTTGGTGGGGAATTGCGCTGCTTTGCATCGTGACGGTGTTTTTGTTTTTCTGGGATGTGAAAGGGATTTTATCTGTGAATGGCATTTTAATTCCTGTTTTAGTTGCCGGGCTGATGTATGCGTTATTTTCATTTCAGAGCACTCATCACCATACGTGGACGATAGATTTGAGCCGGCAGTATAACTGGCCTGCCAGCATTACGTTTACTTCTTTAAATATTCTTTCGGTTGTCGCGATTTTATCGTCTGTCGGGAAAGAAATGAAAGGGCTGGGGGAAGCTAAAATCGCCAGTGTGGCCAGCGGTCTTATTTTTGGCGTGATCTCTTTTGTTTATAATGAAACGTTGGTAGAGCTGGCTGGTTCCCTTTCTCAATTTGAAATTCCGCTATTTGCCATTCTGGAGGGTGCCCCTTATCTTCTTTTTTTATGTATGACTGCGGTGCTGTGCCTTGCGATATATACGACGACGGTGGCTGGTTTATTTGGATTGTCCAGCCGGCTGATGGCATTTCTTCACATGCCGAGATGGATGATCGTATTGATTCTGTTAGTGTTGATGGTGCCTTTTACTTCTTTCGGTTTTTCCGATTTAATCGCTTTTTTATATCCTATTTATGGAATGCTGAATCTTTATCTATTAGTTTGTTTGCTGTTATACCCTATTTTAAGTAAATGGAAATAAGAGGATTCCTTTCTTTTTGGGTATGATGATTGCTCTAATGATCAGTTTTTTTGTACAATAGATTCAGCAGTTTATGAAGAGAGGTGAAGGGTCTTGGCGGATAAAGACTTTGGCCTGAAAGATATTGTAGAAATGAAGAAACCGCACCCATGCGGAGTAAACAGATGGAAAATTATACGTATGGGAATGGATATTCGGATTAAGTGTGAGGGTTGCTCTCACAGCGTGATGATTCCGAGAAAAGAATTTGAAAGAAAAGTAAAAAAAGTACTGGTCAAGCATGAGGAGCCTACTTCATAAAAAGGCTGACACTCATGCTTTTTCATATAGAAGGTAAGGAGAAGACGGCGATGAGCAAAGTGCATCAGTCAGCATGCCCTCTGAATTGTTGGGACAGCTGCGGTTTTGTGGTGACTGTTGATGACGGAAAGGTAACAAAAGTGGACGGAGATCCAAACCACCCGATTACGGAAGGGAAAATCTGCGGCCGCGGCAGAATGCTAGAAACGAAAACAAATTCGCCTGATCGGCTTCGCTATCCGATGAAAAAACAAAATGGCGAGTTTGTGCGGATTTCCTGGGAGCAGGCTCTTGATGAAATTGCCGATAAACTTGGGGATATTAAGGAGACGTCAGAAACAACAGCAGTTTTGCACAGCCATGATTATGCCAATAACGGTTTGTTAAAAGCGCTAGATCAGCGTTTTTTTAATGCATATGGCGGTGTGACTGAGATTGTCGGAAGCATTTGCTGGGGCTCGGGTATAGAGGCGCAAAGCTGGGATTTCGGCCGTTCGTATGGGCACGGGCCGCTTGATATTTACAACAGCAAACACGTCGTTGTGTGGGGCAGAAATGTATCAAGGACAAATATGCACCTTTATCACCATTTGCAGCAGGTAAAGAAAAAGGGCGCAACGCTGACGGTGATTGATCCGATTTTTAATCCGACTGCAAAACTGGCTGACCGTTATATTTCTGTAAAGCCGGGAATGGATGGCTGGCTTGCCGCGGCTGTTTTGAAGGTTCTGATCGAGACGGGAAGAACGGATGAGGATTTTATTTCTCAGCATTCTGTCGGGTTTGATGATGTAAAAGAGCTTTTGAGCACGGTTTCTCTCGAGGAGTTTACTGCGAAAACAGAAACTACGATGGAAGAGCTGGAGTTTCTTGCAGGTCTGTATTCGGATGGTCCAGTGTCTACTTTTATGGGGCTTGGTATGCAGCGGTACAAAAATGGCGGCGGGACGATTCGCTGGATTGATGCGCTTGTTGCGGCAAGCGGAAACGTTGGGATTAAAGGCGGCGGCGCAAATTTTGGCAATGTCCAGATTGGTGAAAGCTTTGCAAAAACGAAGCTGACGCTGCCAGAATTAAATACGGAATCACGTTCTTTTTCAATGATGACACAGGCTGAAGAGGTTTTAACCGCTGATGATCCTGCGATCGAGATGATTATCGTGACATGCGGGAACCCGCTGACTCAGGTGCCGAATACCAATAAAGTAAGACAGGCGTTTGAAAAGGTTCCGGTGACAGTAGCGATTGATTCCATCATGACCGATACGGCAAAGCTGTGCGACTATGTTTTGCCGACTGCCACTGTTTTTGAAGAAGAGGATATTTATTATTCCAGTATGTACCATCATTATGTTCAGTATGGGAAGAAGCTGGTGGAACCGCAGGGTGAAGCGAAGTCAGACAGATGGATATGGTCAGAGCTTGCAAAGCGCCTTGGATTTGGAGAGCTTTTTAAACACAGTACTGAAGAACTTTTGGAGATGGGGCTTTCTTCATTGGAGGCAGACGGTGTAACGCTTGAGCACTTGAAAGAAAAAGGCCACCTCCCGCTTCCGGTTAAACAGGTGCCGTGGGATGACTTTACGTTTCTGACGCCAAGCGGAAAATTTGAATTTACCTCGTCTTTAGCTGAAGAAAAAGGATTTAGCGGTGCACTTCAATTGGAAGTGCCTGAGGAGTCTGTTTACCATAACGAAGAACTTGCCGAAAAATACCCTTACACGCTTTTGTCCATTCATCCGCAGCGCTCTAATCATTCACAGCATGTTCCGTTCATCGAGAAGCTTCAGCACATACAGGTTGATATTTCTTCAGATATAGCGGCTGAGCAGAATCTTCAGGATGGAGACGAGGTTGTCATTTTCAATGATCGGGGCCGTTTGAATGGTAAAGTTAAAGTGATGAAACAGGCTCATCCGAAGACGATAAATATAGATGAAGGCATGTGGGCGGCTTTTGGCGGCTCCGTTAATACGCTGACAAATGATACAAATTCTGATAATGGAATGGGAAGTACGCTTTTTGACTGTTTAGTGGGCTTGAAAAAAGCATAATGAGAGGGTTCAGCAGGCTGAAAATGCTTTTTTGTCAGCTTGTCTTTTCCAGTGAACCTCCTTATAATTGCTCTAGGTTCAAAATACGTTAATGCAATGACGGTTTTATATAGAGGAGATGAAAGAATGGCTTTAACAGCTGGAATTGTCGGTTTGCCGAACGTCGGGAAATCAACATTATTTAACGCAATTACACAGGCCGGTGCCGAATCAGCCAACTACCCGTTCTGTACAATTGATCCGAACGTGGGAATTGTAGAAGTACCGGACGATCGTCTGCGAAAGCTGACTGAGCTGGTCAAACCGAAGAAGACTGTGCCGACTGCTTTTGAATTCACTGATATTGCAGGAATCGTAAAAGGCGCGTCTAAAGGAGAAGGTCTCGGTAACAAATTCCTTTCTCATATTCGCCAGGTTGACGCGATCTGCCACGTTGTCCGTGCTTTTTCTGATGATAATATTACACACGTTTCCGGTAAAGTTGATCCGATTGATGATATCGAAACGATCAATCTTGAGCTAATTCTCGCTGATATGGAAACAGTTGAAAAGCGGATTACACGTGTCAGCAAGCTTGCAAAGCAAAAAGATAAAGAGGCTGTGTTTGAGTTTGACATTTTGTCTAAACTGAAAGAAGCGTTTGAAAATGAAAAGCCTGCTCGTTCTGTTGAGTTTACTGAAGAGCAGCAAAAGCTTGTAAAGCAGCTTCATTTGCTGACTTCAAAGCCTATTTTGTATGTTGCGAATGTAAGTGAAGAGGAAGTGGCTGATCCGTCTGGCAATGAATATGTAGCGAAGATTCGTAAATACGCTGCCGGCGAAAACGCAGAAGTCATCGTTGTTTGTGCGAAGATTGAATCTGAAATTGCTGAGCTTGAAGGCGATGAAAAGCAAATGTTCCTTGAAGAGCTGGGAATTGAAGAGTCAGGTCTTGATCAGCTGATTAAAGCATCTTACTCTCTGCTTGGGCTGGCAACATATTTCACAGCCGGTGAGCAGGAAGTCAGAGCTTGGACATTCAAAAAAGGCATGAAGGCCCCAGAATGCGCTGGAATTATTCATAGTGACTTTGAACGCGGCTTCATTCGCGCTGAAACGGTTGCTTATGATGATCTTCTTGCGGGCGGCGGCATGGCAGGAGCGAAGGAAGCCGGAAAAGTCCGTCTTGAAGGAAAAGACTACGTGGTAAAAGACGGAGATGTTATTCATTTCCGATTTAATGTATAGGATGCAGTTGTAAAGGGACAAGAGCTTTGGTATAATATAAAATTGTGAGTAATAGAATTATTGCTCCTTGCCCATTACGGGCCGCTTAGTCCAAAAGGAGGTGCAAACAGATGAGAAAGTACGAAGTTATGTACATTATCCGCCCAAACATTGACGATGAGTCTAAAAAAGCAGTTATCGAGCGTTTCAGCAACGTTCTGACTTCTAACGGTGCGGAGATCACTGGAACAAAGGATTGGGGTAAACGTCGTCTAGCTTACGAAATCAACGATTTCCGCGACGGTTTCTACCAAATCGTAAATGTTCAAGCTGATGCTGCGGCAGTTCAAGAATTTGACCGTCTAGCTAAGATCAGTGACGATATCATTCGCCACATTGTTGTTAAAGAAGAAGAATAAGCAATTTTGAAATATATAATGGTAAAAGGTGGTCTTTCTTATGCTTAACCGAGTTGTATTAGTCGGAAGACTGACAAAAGACCCAGAGCTTCGTTATACGCCAAACGGTGCGGCTGTTGCCACGTTTACTCTTGCTGTGAATCGTACATTTACGAACCAGTCTGGAGAACGTGAGGCCGATTTCATTAATTGTGTCACTTGGAGAAGACAAGCCGAAAACGTTGCAAACTTCCTGAAAAAAGGAAGCCTTGCAGGCGTAGATGGCCGTTTACAAACAAGAAACTATGAAAACCAGCAAGGGCAGCGTGTCTTCGTGACCGAGGTCCAAGCTGAAAGTGTTCAATTTCTTGAGCCGAAAAGCGGCGGCGGTTCTGGTTCAGGTGGATACAACGAAGGAAACAGCGGCGGAGGCCAGTACTTTGGCGGAGGCCAAAATGATAATCCATTCGGGGGAAATCAAAACAATCAGAGACGCAATCAGGGGAACAGCTTTAATGATGACCCATTTGCCAACGACGGCAAGCCGATTGACATCTCGGATGATGATCTTCCATTCTAATGAGAATATCGCTAAATTGACAAAGAAAGGAGGGAAATGACAATGGCAGGAGGACGCAGAGGCGGTCGTGCGAAGCGCCGTAAAGTGTGTTATTTCACTTCTAACGGTATCACGCACATCGACTACAAAGATGTAGATCTTCTTAGAAAGTTTGTTTCTGAGCGCGGTAAAATTTTACCACGTCGTGTAACTGGAACAAACGCTAAATACCAACGTAAATTGACTGCAGCGATCAAACGCGCTCGTCAAATGGCTTTACTTCCATACGTAACTGGTGAGTAAGCTGATACGTAAAGAGCAAGGACCTTCGGGTTCTTGCTCTTTTTTATAGGGGGGATGAAACAAATATGAAGCTGATTTCTTGGAATGTAAACGGCCTGCGGGCTGTCATGAGAAAAATGGATTTCCTCTCTTACTTGAAAGAAGAGGATGCCGATGTTGTATGTCTTCAGGAAACAAAGATTCAGGACGGACAAGTGGATCTTGAACCAGAAGGCTATCATGTATATTGGAACTATGCAGAGAAAAAAGGATATTCCGGCACGGCTGTTTTTTCAAAACAAGAGCCGCTGCGTGTCATGTACGGAATCGGAATAGAAGAGCATGATCAAGAGGGCAGAGTGATTACGCTGGAATTTGAAAACGTGTATGTGATGACCGTTTACACGCCTAATGCAAAAAGAGGGCTGGAACGCATTGATTACCGTTTGCAATGGGAAGAGGCTTTATTAGCGTTTATTCTCGAATTGGACAAGAAAAAACCGGTTATCCTGTGCGGTGATTTAAATGTGGCTCATCAGGAAATTGATTTGAAGAATCCAAAAGCAAACCGGAGTAACGCGGGTTTTTCTGATCAAGAAAGAGGAGCATTCACTCGTTTCTTGGAAGCCGGCTTTATCGACTCATTCCGTTATTTATACCCTGATCTGGAAGGCGCTTATTCCTGGTGGTCGTATCGTGCGGGTGCCCGGGACAGAAATATCGGCTGGCGTCTGGATTACTTTATTGTTTCTGAGAGTCTTAAGGGGCAGATTGATGATGCCAAGATATCAGCACACGTCTTGGGCTCCGACCATTGCCCTGTTGAACTTACGATCAATATATGATGAGATAGCAGTAAGGATTGAGACTTACTGCTTTTTTTATGATGAAAAAGGAGAAAGAGATGGCAAACATAAAAGAGATTGCGAGATTGGCGAATGTATCTGTTTCGACTGTGTCACGTGTACTGAATCATCATCCGTATGTGTCTGAAGAAAAAAGGAAGCTGGTGCGTCAAGTCATGGAGGAATTAGACTACACACCGAATCGAACTGCGATCGATCTTATTCGCGGCAAGACTCAAACGATCGGTGTAATCCTGCCTTACAGCGATCACCCTTGCTTTGATAAAATCGTAAACGGCATCACAAAGGCGGCATTTAGACATGAATATGCAACAACCCTCCTCCCTACCAACTATAACCCCGACATTGAAATCAAATATGTAGAGCTGTTAAGAATGAAAAAAATAGATGGCCTTATTATTACATCACGAGCCAATCACTGGGACAGTATGATAGCCTATCAAGAATATGGACCGATTATCGCTTGTGAGGATACTGGAGACATGGATATTCCTTGTGCTTACAATGACAGAAAAGCAGCCTACATAGAAAGCTTTCGATATCTAAAGAACCGCGGACATGAACATATCGCTTTTACAAGCGTGAGAAGCGCCGACAAGAGCCCGAGTACAGCGGATAAAGCAGCGGCTTATCAGGCCGTCTATGGAAGCCTGGAGGACCGCCATATGCTGACTGGCTGTAATCATATGGACGACGGAGAGCAGGCGGGTGCGTATTTCTATACAAGCGGCCAGGCTCCAACAGCTATTTATGCAAACAGTGATGAAGTGGCAGCCGGAATATATGTATTTGCCAAAAAGAAAGACTGGGATGTTGAGATCATTGGAGAAGGAAATTCTTCTATCAGCCGCGCCCTCTGTTTCCCATCGCTTGATCTGAATCTTGAGCAGCTGGGCACCGCAGCATTTTCGTTATTTTTGCAGGAGCGTCCCAAAGATATAAAAATTCTCCACCAATTCATGAAAAAAGCTTGAACTGAAATGCATTTCATACCTTATAACTTCATTGAAAGACAAAGGAGGAGGAAGACATGCGTATTGAGCACACGGCCATCTGGGTCAGTGATTTAGAGCGAATGAAGGCTTTTTATGAAACGTACTTTCATGGCAAAGCCAATTCTCTTTATCATAATGAGAAGAAAGATTTTAAGTCGTATTTTATGACGTTTGATTCCGGAGCTAGGCTGGAAATCATGAAAAAAGGAGATGTGACTGATCAGCCGTCACAAACAATGACAGGCTGGGCGCATATCGCTTTTTCCACTGGAAGCAAAGAGAATGTTGATGAACTGACAGAAAGGTTAAAGCAGGACGGATTCGCTGTAGTTAGCGGCCCAAGGACGACGGGGGACGGCTACTATGAAAGCGTAATTGAAGATGAGGAAGGAAATCTAATAGAGATTACAATTTAAAAGCTTGGAGTGACTTGAATGCTGACAGAAAAAGAAAAAATGGCAGCCGGAGAATTATACAATTCGGAAGACCGTGAATTATCACTAGAGCGTAAACATGCGAGAAATCTGATTAAACAATATAACGAATCACCAGAAGATGAGTCAGTGCGAACGGAACTTTTGAAAAATCTGCTGGGTTCGATCGGTGATCAAGTCGCCATTTTGCCGACATTCCGCTGTGATTACGGCTATCACATTCATATGGGGGATCGTACATTTGTTAATTTTGACTGTGTCATTCTTGATGTTTGTGAAGTTCGTATAGGACGTGATTGTTTGATTGCTCCAGGGGTGCATATCTACACGGCAGGTCACCCTCTCGACCCGCTTGAAAGGAAGTCGGGGAAGGAGTTCGGTAAGCCTGTTACAATAGGAGATAATGTTTGGATAGGCGGACGGGCAGTAATAAACCCGGGAGTGACGATCGGCGATAACGCGGTGATTGCTTCGGGTTCCGTAGTGACAAAGGATGTGCCTGCGAATACGGTTGTAGGGGGAAACCCCGCGAGAAAGCTGAAGGAATTGAATTGAAATCAGTGCGGTTAACGCCGCACTGACTTTTTATATCTGCTTGGCATTCGTATTGGGGCCGAAGCAGATTAACAAAATGGAGCATGCGAGCCAGCAGCCGCCTATAAAGAAAAAGACGCTGACATAGCCGAGCTGAACTGCGATAAAACCGACGAGCAATGATCCGAAGATGTTCGAAAAGCGCCCGAGCCCATAAGCTAAACCGCTGCCTGACGAGCGATATTCTGTTGGGAAAGGCTCAGATGTATACGCATATAAGTTGGATGTGAAAACCCGTTCCGTAATATTGACGATGAAACCAAACACGATAATCATGATTGGAATGAAGGTCATGCCATATAAAAGACCTGCGATGGCAGTCAGAAACGCACTGGCGGCCAATATCCACTTTCTCTGAAATTTTTCAGAAATCATTGAACCCAGCAATGCGCCGAGCGGAGCGCCGACCGAGTGCAATACGTTATACCATAATGTATTTTCCATCGTGACCCCGTTGCTTTTCAGCAGGCTGGGAACCCAGGAGGCAAAGCCGTAGAATCCAAAGGTTTCAAAAATCCATACCGCGGATAACACAATGGTTATTTTAAGGTTTTTCCCCTTTAATAATCCCGCGTAACCCGCATGTTGGACTTGTCCGCTTGAGGTTTGCGGCGCCGGAGCAGGAAGCGGGCCTTTTTCTTTTTCAACGCTTGCTTCAATCCTTTTCAGGATAGCGTCGGCTTTTTCATATTCACCGCGATTTTCATGCCAGCGGGGTGATTCCTCCAGCCGCCGAATAAAGAAAAAATATATAAGACCAACAGCGCCCCACACAAAGACAAGTCTCCATCCCCATGAGCCGAGCGGAATGACAAAGGCTGATACGATATTGGTGATCGGAACGCCGATCAAGCCGATCATGGCACAGAAAGAAATATATTTTCCGCGAACACTGGACGGGAAAAATTCTGCTAAATAGCTATTGGTGATGATCATGGCAGCTGCGACGCCAAACCCAGTGAGGAAACGAAACGCCATTAAGGATGGGATGTCCCATGCTGCGGCATTGCATAACGATGCGATTGAGAAAATGAAGACAAATAGGTTCAAGGCTTTTTTTCGGCCGATTCGATCTGAAAGCCGTCCCCCAAGTGATGCTCCCAAGAACATGCCTAAAAACGAAGCAGCCGTTACATTGGCAATGGTTGAAAGCTGGATGCCCCAATGCTCGATCAGTGCCGGCGCTACATTGCTGAGAGTAAATAAATCCGCAAGATCAAAGAAGTAAACAATGCCGAGAGCGGTTAGTACTTGAAAGTGGACACGTGAAATCGGGAGGCGGTCTAAACGGTTTGCCGCGTTTGAAAAAGGATATGTATGTTTCTGTTTGACGCCCGTATTCATAAAAAACCCCCTTTTTTAATAGCGGGAGAAAGACTGAACATTCCCCTCTTGGCATTATTATAAGTATCATGATTCATTGGGGACAGAGTTCAAATCACTAGATGAAAGAACTAAATTCACACTTTTCGCCTTAATTTCGTTTAAAAGATTCCAAAACATTAGATTAATAGACCAAATTATGCAAATATATAGTAATATTCTCATTGAAAGGAAGAGTCATAGAAGGAATGAATTCATTTATCCGTCCTCTAGAAGGAAACAATACATTGTGGAGATATTTTTTCTCCTTTTTGGCGATGGTTGGCTTATTCTTTTTTGGAAGCATTGTGTATGTATTTATGATGTTATTGACTGCACTTTTAAGTCCGAATATCGCGTTTGATGTGGATACAGGTATGTTAACCGATTCTTTGGCTGATCTGTTTTTAGCTCATATCGTTTATGTATTTGCGATTCCTGGGGTTTGGCTGGCTGTTCGATTTATCCTGAAACGCCCGTTTCGGTCAGTCATTACACCGCATGCAAAAATCAACTGGCGCAGCATTTTCTTTGGCTTTCTCGCTTATTTCTTGCTGATGGCTGTGGTTCAGGGGATTGATTATGCGATTCATCCGGCGAAATACACTTTTCAGGATTTTGACGCCTCACGTTTTCTCTGGCTGCTTGTGGCAACTCTGTTATTGGTGCCGCTCCAGACTTCTGCAGAAGAACTGTTTTTTAGGGGATTTTTATTGCAGGCTTTTGGAAAAGTAATAAAGAACCCTTTTGTGTTGACGCTGATTGTCGGCGGTCTATTTGGGGTTGTACACTTTGGCAATCCTGAAATGAGTAATGGCGCTTTTTGGGCAGGCATTGAGTATGTAACAATTGGGATTCTTTTAACGTATTACACGGTCAAAACAGGCAGCCTTGAAATTTCACTTGGTGTGCATGCCGCGAATAATATGTTTTTATGTCTTTTTATTACTGAAAAAAACAGTGTATATGGAGATATTCCTTCATTATTTGCCATCACACGGGGAAATCCGATGTGGGAGACTTTCTTTACGGTTGTCGTTAATCTTTTCTTTGCGTTTATCGTTGTACAATACCATAAGAGATCAAAAAGAAAGCAGCAAGGCGTTTAATCCCTGCTGCTTTTTAATGTTTGTAAGGCTTCTTCGATGTCTGTTGTCGGCTGCTGGCAGGCGAAATTTTCACAAATATACACGGTTGTTTGATCGTCTATGATGCGATAGTCAGCCGCGAATGGCGCAATGTCTTTGCACTGGTCGGGATGCTCTGCCACCAGGATGGAATCGTTTGGAATAAAGGCCTGTTGAAGCGCGCTTGTGATTTGTTTTCTGTCTGGATCGTCCGGGCGCCCAAAAATCACAATTTCCTTTTTAGGCGTCATATGTTTTAACACACTTTGCATAAAGAAAGAGTGGCCGCTCGGGTATGCCTCGATTTCAGGCTTGAACACGGAAAACATCGTTTCGGTTTTTTCAATCAGCGACAAATTGCCTGTGACTTGCCCGAGGCGTAGAAGCTGAACGGCTGCCACGCTGTTTCCTGAAGGCACGGCGCCATCGTACACTTCTTTTTCTCTGACAATTAACGCTTCTGCGTCGTGTCCGGTAAAGTAGAACCCTCCATGCTCCTCGTCCCAAAACAAATCGATCATATCGTCTGACAGCTTCTTCGCTTTTTCTAAATATGATAGATCAAACGAGGCTTCATAGAGGTCGAGATAAGCCCATAAGAGAAAGGCATAATCGTCGATAAATCCTTTGTTTTTCACTTCGCCGTCACGATACCGAACCATCACCCGGCCGTCGATGATTACATTGTTTTCAATAAAGGTGATAGCGTCTTCAGCCAAGGTGAGGTATTGTGGTTCCTGGAATACCTTTGCCGCTTTAGCGAGACCCGCAATCAGTAGTGCGTTCCATGACGTCAGCACCTTATCATCAACATGCGGATATGTTCTTTCTTCACGCGTCTCTAACAGTTTCAGTCTTGCATCTTCAAGCTTGCGGCTGAGCTCTTCTTCGGTTAAGCCGCTATCCGCTTTGATTTGTTCCCGCTTGGTATGAATGAGGTTGGGAATGTTTTTGCCCTCAAAGTTTCCTTTTTCTGTGATGTCATACACATTGCAATACAGCGTGCCGAGATCCTCTCCGAGCGTTTTCAAGATCTCTTCTTTTGACCACACGTAGTACTTTCCTTCTTCGCCTTCTGTATCCGCGTCTAAAGCGGAGAAAAAGCTCCCGTCTTCATGGGTCATTTCCCGTTGAATAAACGTAATGATCTGCTCACAAATCTCTTTGTAACGGCTGTTTTGCGTAACTTGATAAGCTTCAGTATAGGCTGTCAGCAGGAGCGCATTGTCATACAGCATTTTTTCAAAGTGAGGGACGAGCCACTCATCATCGGTCGAATAGCGGGCAAACCCATAGCCGATATGGTCATAGATGCCTCCATTTGCCATGCTGTCCAGTGTTTTCGTGACGTTGTACAAAGCGTTTTCCTGCCCCGTCGTGTGATAATAACGGAGCAAATACATGAGCATATGAGGCATAGGAAATTTCGGCGCCTGTCCGAAGCCGCCGTAGATTGTATCGAAACCGTTGGCAAGCTGCTGGAATGTCCGATGGATCGCTGATTCGCTCAACCCCTCACTTGTTTTAGCCGCTGTTTTTGTCTGTAAATGTTTAGCGGCGTTTTCTGCAATATCCTCGACATGCTCACGATCGTTCGCAAACGTTTCTGAAAGATGCTCAAGCACGTCAACAAAGCCCGGACGATTATATTTACTCGTCTTCGGAAAATATGTACCCGCGTAAAATGGCTTCTGATCAGGCGTAATAAACACATTCAGCGGCCAGCCGCCCTGTCCGGTCATCAGTTGGCAGATTCTCATATAAACAGAATCAACATCAGGGCGCTCTTCCCGGTCCACTTTAATCGCCACAAACCGTTCATTGAGGAGACGCGCAATTTCCTCATCCTCGAAGCTTTCATGAGCCATGACGTGGCACCAATGGCATGTTGAATAGCCGATGCTGACGAGAACCGGCTTGTTTTCGCGTTTTGCTTTTTCGAAGGCTTCTTTTCCCCACGGGTACCAGTCAACTGGGTTACGGGCGTGTTGAAGCAAATAAGGTGATTTCTCAGCGATTAATCTATTGGGTTTATTGTTAGTTGGCATGGGATCACCTTCTTCCTATAATTAGTGTATATTTAACTTAACACATTTTCTCAAAAATAATCCCTATTTCTTTATATAGCTGACTGTTCTTTAGTATTGTACTTAGGAATACGTATTACCCCCGAAGCGGTTAAAACCCCTAATATAACTAACACAGCCCCAATAACTTGAAATACCTTTATCGGTGTTCCAACGGCAAATGAAATAATCATCGTTACAACGGGAACAAGGTTGAAAAATAAAGATGTTTTTCCTGCCCCAATCTCCTTAATCCCCTGATTCCACCATAGGTAACCCAAAACACTTGTAAAGAAAGCCATAAAGGCAATTGCCCCCCAAACTCCAATCGGGATGTTCGATAAAGAAACAGGGTTGGATGTAAATAAGGAAACTACTATTAAACTAATAGCACCGATAACCATCGTATAAGTGGTTGTAGATAGCGGAGTACCATCTTTTACAAACCGACGTCCAAGTACACCATAAAGTGCCCAACAAACGTTACCTGTAAAGATTATTAAATCTCCGCCTGAAATTGATAAGGTTTTAATGGTTTCTATAGATCCTTGTGTAATCACTAACAATACACCGATGAAAGCAAAGAATATGCCGAGACCTTGTTTTTTTGTCATTTTGTCCTTTAAGATAATTCGAGCGAGAATTGCTGTTAATAAAGGATTCAGCCCCATTATTAATGCTCCGTTAACGGGAGATGTATATTTCAAACCAACAAAAAACAAAGCATTAAATCCAAAGATCCCTATAATCCCAAGCACAATGTATAGAACGGCATTCTTCCGTAATTGACTTTTCTTTATACCTTCAGTAAAAATCAAAATGATGAGCATCACTGCAGCCGCTAAACCGAAACGCCATGCCGCAGAAGACGATGGAGAAAAATATCCAACTGTATATTTTGCAAGATGAAAAGTAGCTCCCGTGAAAATAGAGAAACCAAGTAACATCAGGTATATATTTAAATGTTTCATTTGTTTTCCACTTCCTCTTTCAAAATTGAATAATATGTATCCAGTTTTCCTTTTGTAGTAGAAATCACTTCTTCCAGCTCCCTTTTTTTAATTTCCATTTTCTCTAAGTGCTTGGTTAAAATCTCAATACGTTTATTTATAGATGGGGAGAGTTGTGCTGATGTAACATCCGAATTGATTTTTTCCAAAATACAGCCGTCTTTGACAAACTCATTCATATCCTCCAAAGACATACCTGTTTCCTTTAAACTTTTCAGGAATGTCATGAACTGAATATCAGTCTCTGTATAAAAACGCCTTCCACTGTTTTTTCGTTTTGGTGGTGGAAGTAACCCAATCTTTTCGTAATATCTTAATGTATACGAGCTAATACTAGTCTTTTCAGCAGCTTTACTAATGGAATACAACAAACATCATCCCTCTCTTTTGATTAAAGTTAGTTTACAACTTAGAGTTAACTCTAAGTCAAGCAAATGAAAAAACCTGCTACCGCATGGTTACGGATTACAGGTTTTAAAAAATGGATGACATAAAAGGTAAACTGTATTATTTGAACAAATGGTATTATCGTTTAAAATGGCTTCTGTTATCTTTTAATGGAGTACTACACGAGTTGATTATCCTAGGCCATCAATGGCATGTTGAATAGCCGATGCTGACCGAACCGGTTTGTTTTCGCGTTTTGCTTTTTCAAATGCTTCTTCCCCCCACGGGAACCAGTCCACAGGGTTGTGGGCGTGTTGAAGTAAATATGGAGACTTCTCAGCGATTAATCTATTGGGTTTATTGTTAGTTGGCATGGGATCACCTTCTTTCTTGAATCAATACTTTACCTTAGCATATGTAAAAGCGATTTTTTTAAATCGCTTTTTTTTGCTCAAAATAATGTTAACCTCTAACTTCTTTATCAGTAAGAACTTTTAATGCATCTCTTACTTTTAATGCGAAGTTGATAGGTTTATCAATTGATTTGAAATGAATATACATCAGTCTTGGTTTATCAAACAACCAGTGATTATGAAGTGAAGTTACAATAAGATCATGTTCTCGAAGCACACTAATAAATGGATTGATTTCTTTTTGGAGAATCACAGTTTCACCACTACAAAGAGCACGGCCATCTTTTGTCATTGATTCAAATGAAAACATCTGAGGAAGATTCCCCTTTAGTTCAATAAGAAAAATAACTGTCGAGTGTTACCTCACAATGTATATTTTGGAGGGAAAGATTTTTTTAGCCATTCCAATGATAAACGATTTGCACAACACCAGAGGAAAATGTTCTTGTATTCACCACTTTTAAATTTATCCTCTGTTTTACATCAATAAACAACGGTTTTCCTTCTCCCAAAACAACAGGGTGAATAGATAATCTAAATACATCAATAAGCCCCAAATTTATAAAAGTTGTAATGAGACTCGCTCCACCATATAGCCAGATGTCTTTGCCAGGCTTTTTCTTCAATTTATTTACTTCTTCAAGAATATTATCATTTATAAATATGGCTTGATTGTCAATCTCATTTTGTGTTCTGGAAAAAACATATTTCTTTTTACTATGAACCAGTTTCCAAATTTCCTTTTCTGTATCAGGGTCTTCATTTTTTGGAATATATTGTCCCCATAAATCGTAGCTTTTTCTACCATATAAAATAGTATCAATTTGATTTAAGAAATC
This sequence comes from Bacillus sp. AF23, assembly GCF_020861455.1. Taxonomy (NCBI): domain Bacteria; kingdom Bacillati; phylum Bacillota; class Bacilli; order Caryophanales; family Bacillaceae; genus Bacillus; species Bacillus sp. AF23. The sequence goes on along the minus strand of NZ_JAJHVY010000038.1, from coordinate 46,615 downwards.
AGTAAACCCCATATCAGGGTCCATAATGCACCAATCAACTTCTCCATTTTTCCCTTCAATAAAACCATCTAAAGTAACTGCTAAATCTAACACTATTCTTCTCTGTTTTAAGTTATTTGTCATAACTATTCATCCTTTTACATAAGAAGTTGGTAGAAATTCTTCTCCCACTCACACACCAGATGGACTAAGTTGCATTTGTGGACAAAGTGAAGAACAATATCCTAACATGAAAGCGCCCACTACTCTCCGCAGCTCGATTAGCAGGAACACTCTTTATCTTCACTTGGTTAAATGAAAGCACTGCTCGATTAAGTTATAGATTTCGCCTTCTGGATCTGTCCGTTCTAAAACAACTGAAATCCAATGTTCCTTATCCATATGATATCCGGGTAAGATATTTTCCCCATTTCTTAAGCCATCACCTTCTTTCGATTAGATTTATATTAATTCATAATTAGTTTATACAAATTATAGAGGAAATATTAGTAATGAAATCTTAACTTCTGATAGTGAATCTACTCTGACATTTCTAATTTTTCAGTGCTTTTTGAACTTTTCTTATTCGTTCTTCATTCATTTGTATTTTAATAACTTTAGAATCAAAAGGTTGGGATTCTTCTTTTAAATTTTGAAGTTCAGCAATTATTTCTTCCCGCCTAATTTTTATTCTGGTTATTATGAGATCCATCATAGAATTATAATTTAAGCCTCTGTTATAGCAACTGTTGCCTAAAGGGTCTTTCCTATTGCAAGGTTTAAGTTCCTTTTTCTGTTTTCGATCTTTTCTAATGGTCACAGAGTGAGTCCTTCCACAGAAAGCACATTTAATCAAATTTGATAAACCGTGTCTTCGTTGTCTTGCTCTTGGGGCAAGGCCTTGTCTAAGGGTTAACTTTTCATTGGCTAGGTCCCACGTTTCTTCTTCAATAATGCAAGGCTTTACTGCATCTTTAACAATAATCCATTGTTCTTTAGGTCTTAATTTTCCTTGGTGAGTATTCCTTCCTTTCAACCGATTGGACACTATCCACCCTTTGTAAATTTCAAAACGGATCATTCTTTCAATGCTTTTTCCACTAAATAAATTCCCTCTTTTAGTTCGATAACCCAGCTGGTTTAGGTTGATAGCGATATTATCAACACCAATTCCATCTAGGACCAATTGGAAGGCTAACTTAACACCTTTTGCCTGTTCTTCATCAATTTCCACTCTTTTTTCTATAGGGTTATATATATATATCCAAATGGTGGGGTTCCGTTAGACCACCTGCCTAACTTTGCACTATCCTTTTTCCCCTTCTTTAGCTGCGCTTTTATATTTTCATACTCCCAGTTATTAACGAACCCGGTGAATTTTAACGCTTGCCAATCCTCTTGTATTTCTAAGTCATATATTCGTTCACTGTCGGTAATAAAGAGCACATCTTCTTGTCTTAATAAACTCATAAATCTAGGTGTCTCCGCATCGTCTCTAGTAACACGTGCAAGGTTAACAGATAAAACAGCATCAAAAAGATTTTCTTTAATTTCACATATCATTTTTTGAACTCTGGTCGATTTTCATCCATTGAACTTCCGACTTCTTGAAATAATTTGCTCTCCCAGTTGTTTTTTTTCTGCAATATCTAACAAGCGTTTTCTGTGTTTTGCTAAGGTTTCTTCAGTCTCTTCCCCTTCATTATTTCGTGATTTTCTAAGGTATATGGCGACTCTTTTTATTTTTTCTTTTAGCTCCATATAACATCCTACCACCTTCATATGTAATATAATGTTATTTTATCACATTTATGGGTGTTTATTTTAACAGACATGGCATTAATCCCATGTAAGTTTATTAATATAAAGTGAAAAAATGGTCCAGTTTTAATGTTGACAATTTGTATTTACAAACATACTATTTAAGCATTCAATAAAATACTTAAATAGTTTAAAGGGTGTTAACATGAACGAAAGAAATTTGAAGGATTTATTATATCAAGAGTTCGCCAGAATAGGAAAATGCTTTTCAAGTCCAAGACGATTAGAGATTCTTGATGTTTTGACGCAAGGTCCAAAAAGTGTGGAAATTTTAGCGAAAAGCACAAATATGTCTATCGCAAATGTTTCTCAACATTTAAAAACTCTTTTTAATTCAAGATTGGTTAGTTATAAAAAAGAAGGTAATTATGTCATATATGAGTTAGCTGACGAAACAATTGCTGATTTTTTAGCATCACTCCATGCTTTATCAGAGAAACAACTCGTTCAGGTACAGCAAATCAAACAGGAATTTTTAAATGACAATCTAGGCATGGAAGGGGTAACTCTTTCAGAATTAAAAGAACGTATGGAAAAAGGCGAGGTTTTATTGTTAGATGTAAGACCGCCTGAAGAGTATGAAAAAGCACACATACCTGGTGCTATTTCTATTCCGATTGAAGAATTGGAAAATAAACTTTCTTCTTTACCGCCTAATTGTGAAGTTGTTGCATATTGCAGAGGACCTTACTGTTTAATGTCGGCAGAAGCAGTAGAAATTCTGAGGACTAATGGTATTCATGCATTTCGCTTGGAGGAAGGCGTTAGAGACTGGAAACAAATAACGGAATTGGGGGATTGAAAATGAAATTAGGAATCATTTTAGAAACCAAAGAACCCGAAAGGCATGGAATACATTTAGATTTGCAAATGCTGCAATAGTAAAAGGACATGATGTTAAAATTTTTTTAATGGGTGAAGCCGTTGAATGTGAAAACATCCAACATCCAAAATTTAAAGTTATTGAAGAGATGAAAAAATTCGAGGAGCTTAAGGGAGAGTTACTCGCTTGTGGAACATGTTTGAAATCAAGGGCATTAGATAGTACGACATCATGTCCAATTTCTACAATGAATGATTGCGTTAATCTTGTAGAATGGGCTGACAAAGTAGTTACGTTTTAATTATTTAGATAGATCCTATATAGAAGGGTGTTAAGAACATGATGAGTAGCTCAGAAGATTCAACGAGGAGTTACATAGACTCTCCAGAAAAACTAAAAAAATTACACAAAAAAGTTTTGATTGTTGTGAGTATATCACAAATTTTTGGCGGTGCCGGACTAGCCGCAGGGATTACCGTAGGTGCCCTTATTGCTCAGCAGATGCTTGGAACGGATGCTTATGCAGGGGTCCCGACAGCTTTATTTACTTTGGGATCAGCGGGAGCAGCCTTATTTGTAGGCAGATTTTCACAGCGTTATGGACGCCGTATAGGCCTAGCCACTGGTTTTATATTAGGGGGACTTGGTGCAATTGGTATTGTTATTGCCGCCATGGTAAATAGTGTGATTCTATTATTTGCTTCCCTGCTGATTTATGGATCAGGTACAGCTACCAATTTACAAGCTCGCTATGCGGGAACGGATTTAGCAAATGAGAAACAGCGCGCAACTGCTGTTAGTGTCACGATGGTTATGACAACTTTTGGAGCAGTTGCGGGTCCGAATCTAGTAAATGTAATGGGGGAATTTGCTGATTTAATCGGTATTCCTTCGCTTTCAGGTCCATTCATTTTAGCAGCAGCAGCATATATACTAGCAGGCATTGTACTTTTTATTATGCTACGTCCAGATCCATTAGATATTGCAAATCGGATTGCAGCTTATAAAGAACAAAATGGTCATGATAATGATTCAAATACGGTGAATCAAAAAAACAATAAAAGAGATCTTGCAGTAGGGGCCACAGTTATGGTTCTAACACAAATCGTTATGGTAGCTATTATGACGATGACACCAGTTCATATGAAACATCATGGGCATAGTCTAGGAGAAGTAGGGATCGTAATTGGTTTTCATATAGGCTCCATGTATCTTCCTTCACTTGTAACAGGTGTCCTCGTTGATAAAATTGGTCGTACAGCTATGAGTATTGCCTCAGGTATAACATTATTGTTAGCTGGTTTATTATCAGCATTAGATCCAAGTGATTCTATGGTTCTTTTGGTGATTGCCCTATCTTTACTTGGATTGGGATGGAACTTTGGCTTAATCAGTGGTACTGCTCTCATTGTTGATTCTACAGAGCCTTCAACTCGTGCGAAAGTTCAAGGAACACTTGATGTTTTTATTGCATTAGCAGGAGCTTCTGGCGGGGCTCTTTCGGGCATGGTGATGGCTAACACAAGTTATGCGGTATTATCTTTGAGTGGAGGACTTCTATCTTTAGTTCTAATACCGGTTGTGATTTGGTCTATAAGGAATAAAGAGGTAATTAAAGGGTAGTCGAAAGACTATTCTTTTTTTATATTTAATGGATATTCTAATAGATATGGCACCAGATTCATGTCATAGGAAAGAGATAGGCAATATACTTCAGCCTACCTCCACTGATTTTAAAGAATACCCTTCATTATTTAATATTTCTCTCTCTTTAAGCTCTCCAGGTGATGTATCCTATACATGAAAGTGCAACAATGATAGGAATTGCTATATAGGAGCCGATAAAAGGATAAGCGGCAAGACATAATAGACAAGCAATGACAGCTAGAAACTTACCAAAGACATTTGTAATCAGCTGAACTCCTGCTGCTGTACCAACTATATAGGTTGCTATTGCTAACGAATTAGGAATAAACACTAACTGGTCTAATCCAATGTGAAAAATAAAACTAAAAAGTAAACCAACCCCGGCAATTGCTCCTACTAATAGTACAGCACGGCTAGGGGTTGAATATTTTTTATTCATGTTGTCCAGCCATGAGGGGGCAAGACGTTTATGAGATAAGGAATAACCTAATCGGCTCATACTTGCAACAAACGCATTGTTAGTTCCTAAACATATGATAAAGGCAAGTATTGCTGTTGCCCAAGCGCCGTTTACCCCTGCCACTTTTTCAACGACTTGTGCTATTGAAGCATTATTCATAGCACTATTAACGGTTTGTTCACCAGTTGAATAAGAGTTTGTGCCAACGACAGCTAAAGTGATGCCTATGTATAATACACCAATAATAACAATGGCTCCCCATGTTGATCGCATAATGTTTTGTTTTCTCGGGCTTTTAAATTCAGGTGCCAGACTAGAGATTGCTTCCCATCCAAAGAATGACCAAAAAATGAGCATTGCGGATTGGCCGATTGGAATGATGCTGTTTTTTGTGATGTGTGGTGTTATGTTCTCATGGTCAATTGCTGGAAATGCTAAAACTGATGTACCTAATAATATCAATAAAGTAAGTCCGGCTAATACCAATTGAATTTTTCCACTTGTTTGTAGACCTACATAGTTTCCGATTACAGCGATTGAGAGTAATATGCTTGCAATAATATATGCAGAAAAATGCGGTAAATTGAACGCAAAAGATATATAAGTCCCACCTGTTAATGAAACAATAATCTGTCCTACACTTCCTGCTATGAAAAAAAACCATCCACAAATAGCACCTGCGTAATGACCAAAAGCTTTATCCGTAAAAGTTAATATTCCGCCTGAACTAGGGAAATCAATTGAAAGGAATGCAAATGTGCACGCTAATGGAATACTTAGCAGCACCATAATGATCCATGAAACTAATGCATTTGAACCCGCGATCCCTGCTGTCATACCAGGTAATATTAAAATCCCTGATCCTAAAACGGCTCCTACATACAGAGCAGTGCCTTGTGAAACTGATATAGTTTGCTTCAATGGCTGAGTCAAAGATATTCTCTCCTTACATTTCTGAATTTATTTTTATTATAGTAGGTTATTCTCTTTGTTTATATAAACTAATGAATGTTTTATTCTCTTATGCTTTACGATATGGATGAAAAACAATAAAATTATAAACAATATGAAAAGGAGAGATGGAAATGGACGAAATAGACAAGAAATTATTAGAGCTGCTCCAAGAGAATGCACGAATAACAATTATTGAACTATCGAAAAAACTGAATTTAAGTCGTCCGAGTGTAAATGAACGATTACGTCGTTTGCAGGATAACGGTGTTATTCAGGGGTTTACCGCACGTGTTTCAGCTGAGGCTATAGGAAAAGGTACAATTGTGATTATACAAATAGGAAATTTAAAAATAGAGTGTCGTCGATTTGAGGAATTGATCATAGAAGAAACGGATATTCTAGAGTGCCATAGAGTTACAGGAACGAATAGTTACTTTCTAAAGGCAGCAGTAGCTACGATGAAGGATTTAGAAGCCTTAGTAGACCGCCTTATTCCTTATGGTCAATTAAATACATCTGTGGTACTGTCATCGCCTATTCCTTCTCGCCCTCTGCTGCCTGTCACTGATAGATAATGTTCTTGTGTCTGGTTACTCTAATAGACATGTCACCAAGAGCATGATGGTTATAGAACTGATTTGAGTAGAAATAAAAGAAACGATATTCGTGAAATGTCAGCTAAAAAAAATTAAAGCACATGATTAAGGTCTAATTTCTTTACCGATCGTTCTCAAATTTGATATAGTTCAAACATGTTAGATCTAACTGTTTTGCTACTCAAAAGAGAATGATCATTCTTTAATTATTTCAGAATGAGGGAGGGATGAATGTATAAGATTGTGCTTCTAGTACATCAATGATTCTCAGTCCTTTCTCTGAATATGTTCGAAGGTGGGATTACATGGCTAGAAATAAAGAATTTGATGAAAAGAAGGCATTAAGAAAAGCAATGATTCTTTTTTGGGAACAGGGCTATGAAAAAACATCCATGCAAGACTTGGTGGATCATATGGGCGTTCACCGCAGAAGTATTTATGATACATTTGGCGACAAACATACTTTATTTATGCGAGTCTTAAATCATTATGTAGAAATAATGGAAGGCCGAATGAAGAATGAAGTGAAAACAGAATTAACAGTGAAGCAGTCGATACGAAAATTATTTGAAATGGTGATTGATTCGCCACAACAGCAGCCAAAAGGGTGTTTAGCTGTTAATGCAGCTGTTGAGTTATCCCTAATTGATGAAGAAGTAGCGAAAAAAACGACAGAGATTTTTATAAATACAGAAGCCTTATTATTTGATCTGCTAAAACATGGTCAAGATCAAGGTGAAATTCCTAAACACAATGACATCAAAGGGCTTTCTCAATTTATTCATAATTCACTCGTAGGAATACGAGTATTAACAAAAACGACAAATGATAAAGAGAAATTAGAAAGTATTATTAATTTCACTTTGTCGACACTAGACTAAATCTATTTTGTGATATCGATTAGTTAATTAAAAATATGGTTTCGAGGAGAGAATGATATGAAATACACAGTTATTACAGGAGCAAGTTCAGGTATAGGATATGAAACTGCATTGGAATTTGCTGCTCGCGGCAAAAACTTAATTATTGTAGCTAGAAGATTAGAGAAATTAGAAGGGCTTAAATCAGTAATTCATAATATAAATCCTGATTTAGATGTTATTATTCATACAAGTGACCTATCGATAACAGATCAGGCATACACACTGTATAACAGTTTAAAGGAGTATCAAATTGAGACGTGGATTAATAATGCTGGTCTTGGTGAATCTTCTTCTGTGGCGGACCAGAGTTTAGAGAAAGTAGAATCCATGTTACGTCTTAATATAGAGTCGTTGGCGATTCTTTCCACACTATTTGTGCGAGATTATTCTCATGTAGAGGGAACACAATTAATTAATGTATCCTCCGCACTTGGATATGCGACTTATATTGGTGGTATTACCTATTCTGCATCTAAATATTTTGTTAGTGCATTTACAGAAGGGCTTGCAAAAGAACTAGAGCTTAAAAGTGCAAAAATGAAGGCAAAAGTTTTAGCACCAGCAGTGACTGAAACAGAATTTGAGAAAACTGCACAGGATGTAGAAGAATTTGATTACAAAAACTTTATGCCAATGTATCACACAGCTAAGCAAATGGCTGGTTTTATGATGGAACTTTATGACAACGATAAAGTCGTAGGTATTGTAGATGAAAGCTACAATTTCAATTTAAGAGATCAAATCTATCCAATACTAGGCGTTTAATGTATTAACAGAAAATAACGTGTTGGGGTGGCTGATAAACATAGGTTCTTTGCAGTAGCGATTCAAAAAATTTAATTATTTGAGAATGAACGTTCTAAAAGACAACAGTACCAATTGAATAAAAAGATAATTTTGTGAGTATTTAAGGTTTAGGTGGTGGGTTGATCTTAAAATAAGGTTCCCTCCACCTAAACGATTGAAATAATATAAGATCTTTATAAAAAGAATTATATTGAGGGTAGAAAAATGAAGTAGACAGTGAAAATAATAAAAATAAGGTAAAGAAACTTAATAAAAGCAACTCAACGGAAGGGTGCTAATAAAAATGGAAACACTCATGAGAGCAGCTCAGATCACCAAATATTCAAAAAATCCCCATGTCCAAATTAATGAAATTCCAATTCCAGAGATCGCTGATAATGAAGTCTTGGTAAAGGTCAAAGCTGCGGCGGTCAATCCACTCGAAATGTTAATTATTACAGGTAGCGTGAAACTGATTCAAGATTATGAATTCCCATTAACGCTTGGTAATGAATTGACAGGTGTTATCGAAAAAGTCGGAAAAAATGTGACAGAATTTCACGTAGGAGATGCCATCTATACACGTCTCCCTCTCGAAAAAATTGGTGCTTTTGCGGAATATGCCGCAATTGACGCTACCGCAATTGCACCCATGCCAAAAAATTTGTCTTACGTGGAAGCCGCTGCTGCACCACTGGCTGGACTCACAGCGTATCAAGGTCTACATGAAGAACTTGAGGCACAGTCAGGTAAAGCTGTTTTCATTCCAGGTGGATCAGGTAGCTTTGGTCAAATGGCGGTACCAATCGCAAAGGCAATGGGCCTAAATGTCATTGTTAGTGGCAGCTCAGAAGCGCGCGAACGCACTTTGGAAATGGGTGCATTCCAATATTTGGATTATACAATAGAAAACTATGTTGACTTGTTGTCGAATGTGAATTACGTAATTGATACATTGGGACCTAAAGATTTTGACCGTGAATTGAGTATAATCAAACCGGGTGGAAAATTGCTCTCCCTTCGGACAGGTCCGAATAAACGCTTCGGGAAAGATCGAAATTTCCCAAGATGGAAACAAATATTATTTTCTCTTGCTGGTGCAAAGTATGACCGCAAAGCCAAGAAACAAAACGTGGAATACCATTTTATTTTCGTTCGTTCTGACGGCGCACAACTTAAAGAGATTACAAAAATCATTGAAGAAAACAACATTGTTCCAGCAATTCATCCGACATTATTTGCCATCGACAACGTAAATGAAGCGCTAAAACTAGTCGCAAATGGACGACCAAAAGGGAAAGTGATTATTCAATTTTAAGGGGAATATGAAGAAAGCAGTCAAAAGTTGAGATCATTTATGTAAATGTAAAGGATTTTGAAACAAACCGCGAGTTTTGCTGATTAAGAAATGGAAAAGATAAAAAGCCAGGTCAGATCATAGAAAAACTTCAGCAAGTCGGAGTCCTGTATGATAAAACATGGAGAACTAACCATTTCAAAAATGTTGGAATGAAAATTGAGACAGATGGTTATTCTAATAGACATGGCACCAATGGCATGTTGAATAGCCGATGCTGACCAGAACCGGTTTGTTTTCGCGTTTTGCTTTTTCAAATGCTTCTTCCCCCCACGGGAACCAGTCCACAGGGTTGTGGGCGTGTTGAAGTAAATATGGAGACTTCTCAGCGATTAATCTATTGGGTTTATTGTTAGTTGGCATGGGATCACCTTCTTTCAACTTGTTTTTCATTCTTACTGTATCACAAGTATAAAATTAAATACTTTAAATATTTCCCCTTTCAAATGTGGAGGTGTTTTTTATTTGTCTCATATTATGGGTCAGTCTCGTCAATTAAGGTTCTTTTTTGTGCCGATAATATATCTTTAGTTAAAAGGATAGCTTCCCCATCCCCATCAAGCTAATATTTTGAAGTACCCCCAAAACGAAATCTCTTGATAGTGATTATGAAAATTAAATTCATTTTTTCATTTTGGGTAACAGCCAATTTCTTAAGTTGATGGATGTGTGTTGCTACCCCAATATGTGCTAATCGTTGATTGTATTGAATTTTAAGTGAATCTATTATATTGCTTGACATGGGTAAATGCTATTATAGTAAATTGTGGATAAAGGATATGCCTTATATGTTTAGAGAGGTGGTGAATTATGCTTAATAAGCCGAGTGATTATATTGAAGCTGGTTTGAAGCTGGAGTTGGAAGAAGATTTAAAATACTTATTTAATTCAACAGCTGATATAAAGATGGTACCAAAGGGTACAATTGTTTTAAATCAGGGGCAAGAAGTTTCTTCACTGTATTATATTCATAAAGGAATTATGAGAGGATATTATATAGATGCTGCAGGCAATGATGTGACAAAATGTTTTGCAGCTGAAACGGAATTTGCCTGTGCAGAGGGTTTATTAAGAGTTGAAGAAGCTAGATTTAATGTAGAAAGCCTGCAAGACAGCATTTGCGTAGTTATTCCGTATAATTCCATATACCAAGGTGTGAAGAAAACTAATCAAATGAAGGTTATATTCACTAATTATATTCAGAAGATTCTTGTTGATACGCTAAATCGAGAACAGGCGTTACTTATGAAAGATGCACTGGAAAGGTACATGGAGTTTAAAAGAGAGTATTCTTCTTTAGAAAGCAGAATAAATCAATCATATATTGCTTCTTATATTGGAATTAGAGCAAGCTCACTTAGTAGAATTAAGAGAAGTATGAAAATAGAATAAACGTTTTTAGGAAACATCAAATAAAAGTATTTGGTGTTTTTTTATTGCAATTTACATATGTCAATTACAACAGGCTGTTATCGCATTATGATGACTGGTGTAATCACTGATTTAGGAGGATTTATTTATGAAGAAAATTTCCTTGGTAACAGGTGCAAATGGTCATTTGGGTAACAACTTGGTAAGAGAATTATTAAAAAGAGGAGAAACTGTTAGAGCAGGTGTACGAGATTTAAATGACAAAGAACCATTTATAGGCCTTGATTGTGAGATTGTCTACGCCGATTTGAGAGATAAAGACTCACTTCATAAAGCACTTGATGGAGTGAATACCTTATATCAAGCAGCTGCTGTATTTAAACATTGGGCACAAGATCCTGAAAAAGAGATCATTATTCCTAATATTGAGGCAACTCAAAATATAATGGAGGCTGCTAAAGAAGCAAATGTAAGAAAAATAGTATATGTAAGCTCCGTAGCAGCATTGTCATTGGACAAGACAAACTTAAAGGGTAAAATTGATGAAACTACATGGCTTGAAAACAGTCATGGAAATGCATACTTTGATTCAAAAGCACGAGCTGAAAGAACAGCTTGGGAGCTGGCAGAAAAATATGATTTGGATATGGTTAGCGTTCTTCCTGGTGCAATGATTGGTGGAGAGTTTTTAAAGAAAACTCCAACCATACTGGCCTTCGATAGTATTCTTTTAGGAAAGATGAAAGTTAACTATATAAGTGAAATGACGCCAATAGATGTAACTGATGTTGTGAAAGGTATGATTGCTGCAGCGAAAAAAGGTGTAAGGGGTACAAGATACATCTTGGCTAATGAAGAGCCTGTAACTTCAGATGATATCATTAAAATTGCAAAAAAATTTATTCCTAATCTTGAGATACCACAAAAATATACTAAAGAACAGTTGTTACATTTAGCTGATAAACTTGAATTTGAAGCAAAGGAAAAGAATACTCAGCCATCACTACTTAGAAGTCAGGTAGAATTATATTATGGTGGAATAAATAGACACTATGACCTTACTACATCAAGACAGGATTTGAATTTTAAGCCTAAGTTGGGTGAAGTGGCATTAGAAGAGTACTTTAAACGTTTTTTTGCTAGCCTAAGAAAAAAAACCTTATAATGAATCGGCTAATAGATGTTTTTACCTTCCGGCTTTATTTTCGTTACAAGCATCATCTTGGCGTAAAAGGTTCATGAATTTAGGTGTCTCTGCATCATCCCTTGTAACCCGTGCTAAGTTAACTGACAAAACAGCGTCAAATATGCCATCAGTGAGTTTGTTGATCATCCTTTGGTATTCAGGTCGCATTTCATCCATTGAACTCCCAACTTCTTGGAATATTTCATACTGCCAATTGTTTTTATGAGCAATATCAAGAAGTCTTTTTCGATGTTTTGCCAATGTTTCTTCCGTTTCTTCGGCCTCTTTATTTCGTGACTTTCTTAGATAAATGGCTACTCGCTTGATTTTGTTTTTTAACTCCAAAAGATCCATCACCCTTTATGACTTAAATGTAATATACTTCTAGATTAGCATAATAATAGATTGTTTATGTAGCTAAAAGAACATGACACAATTCTCAAGTAATAATATACATAAGGAGTGGGGACAATAAATTTTGTGGTTTTTTTAATCAAAAAAATTGATTAAAATAAGCTAAAAGAAAGGTGGAAATGGTATGCTTATAAGGAAGCTAAGGATGGCGATTTAATTAGAATTTTAGATATTCATAATCTTGATATATTTAAAGAACAGGGGAAAATCGACGGTCATTATGTAGATGTAATGGCAATGGAAAAATACTTACAAAGTAAACAGGTCTCTAAAATGAGACCTGTTTTTTTGTATTAATTACAGCAGCAGGATGTCTTAGCAACAGAAGGTTTTGGTGTTAGTTTACAAACTCCTGTTTCAGGTAGATTTAATTCCACACGTTCAGCAGATTCCTTATCACCAGCGATATATGCCACAACAGAGCGGGCCTGCTCGTAGCCAGTAGCTAATAAGAATGTCGGTGCTCTTCCGTAACTTTTTGAGCCAATAATATAGAAGTTTTTTTCAGGTTGTCTTAATTCTTTTTCGCCATGTGGTCGAACAGTTCCACAGCTGTGGATATTAGGATCAATTAAATTAGCCAAATCTGGCACGCACTCTAAAGCAGAATCAAATGTATGGCGAATTTCCTTTAAAAACTGAAAATCTGGTCTTGCACCTGTATTCGCAATAATTTCGTCTACATCCTTAAATATTTTTTGTTCCTGTTGTTGGAATCCAAAAATATTTAATTTACCGTCAGATGTGGGTGCGATATTTTCAATGAACGTTGAAGGGTACGCTTTAATAAGTCCATTTTCTAAGATGCCCCGTAATCTTGTCCCTAATTGCCCTCTAGCAGGCAACTGATCATTTCCTTCTCCCCCGTAAACTTCTGTAATATCCTGTTTTCTTAGAATCCAGATGATCTCTGTATTTTCAGTTTGCTCTTTTAACTGTGTTAAATCTAGTAAAGTATTTACAGCTGAATGACCACTCCCAACAACTGCAACAGTCTTATTTTTATATCGATTTCGATCCCGATTTAAAATATCTGGAATCCCATAATAAATCTGATTAGAAATCCTTTTTTCAGCATCAGTTATGAGTCCTTCAGCGTTTATTGGATTTGGATTTTGCCAAGTACCTGTAGCGTCTATAACTGCTTTTGCCTCATATATTTTCTCTTCAGTGTTGTTTACTTTCACTCGAATGATAAAGGGTGCTTGATCTCTGCCTTTTGTTTTGACTTTATCAAACCCCTTTTTTCCAACATGAAGAACAGGGCTGTTCACATGGATATAAGGTTTCAATTCAGGTAGTTCTATTAGTGGTTTTAAGTATTTGGAAACAATCTCTTCTCCTAGTGGAAGTTCATCTTTTGGAGGAAGAGGAATATTGTGTTTTTGTAATAATTCTTTTGCTGCTTGGTCTATATTATATTCCCAGGGTGAAAACAGCCGTACATGTCCATAATTTAAAAAGTTGGTTCCGATTTCTTTTCCTGATTCAAACAGAATAAATGATTCTTTTCTTTTAACAAGATGAGCTGCTGCGGCAATTCCTGCTGGTCCTCCCCCAATAATGGCTACTGGTAATGTTTTTTGCATAATATGTTTCCTCCTATAAATCAATTTTTTTTGATGTATAAATTGAAAATAATTCCCTTCCTAGCGAGAAGGGCGGAATAAACAGCATAATTCTGCTGATAGCAAATGATTTATTTCTTTTTCGTTCAAGGAGTAATAACTCCATGTACCTTTTGTTTCTTTTGTAATTAAACCTGCATCTAGTAAGATTTTCAAATGATAAGATAATTTAGATTGTGGCATCTTAATTTCATCGATTAAATCACATACACAGGTAGATCCACGTTCACAAAGAATGTGTAACAAATGAAGCCTTTTTTTATCAGATAATGCTTTAAACTTTTTTTCGTATTGTTCAAAGGTCTCTTCCAACTGTTTATTCTCTAGAGGTATTTGTAGCATTTTGAAGTCCTCCTCTGGTTGATTAATCAAATAATTTTGATGTGATTATCATAAGTGAAATAAGAAAGGGAGTCAAGAAAAAATCATATGTGTAGTTATACGAACATGCCACCAATGATTAGTTGAATAACCAATCTGAAAGTACAGAAAAAAGGCAAGGAAACCTTGCCCTTCATTTAATTTGTTATCAAAGCAAATGCTTCTTTAATAAAGAGTTTTTCTTTTTCAGTTAACGGATCAAGAATATTGAGTTGATCTTTCTTATTAAAATGAATCACATTATCTTTTGAGTTTTTAATTTTTAAAAGCGTTTTTCTATTAAGTGCTACAAAATCTTTTATAAAAAGTTGTGCTTCCTGTGATTGGGGGCTTACATTTTCAATCACAAGGCTTTTTAACTTTGTAAATACTGAAAAATATTCTTTATCTAAGTCTAATCTTTCATTGCTTCTAAAGTTATAAATTGAGTTTTCGATTTGATTCAGTTCATCTAAGTTTTCTTCTTCCCAAAGGATAGAATGAATAATAAAACAAAAGATACTTGTGTAGACTTCTTGTTGGTTTTCTAATATAGCAAACATATGGTTTAGTTGATCAATTGTCTGTTGTATTTTCTCTTGTTCTGCGAGGAGCTGCTTTTTTTTAAAATTTATAGGTTTTTCCCTCAAGGACATTTCAGACTTTTTAGTCGCCGTATAAAGAGGGGAATTAAAGTTAAATGGAAGTTTAGTGCTTTTCTGCTTGCTTCACGATAAAAGATGTTCTTCTTTCGTTGCGAAAAAAACATAACGAGTGGAGGTAATACACCTAGAGCTAAAGAAATTCCTAACATCATCTGCACTAATAAAATTTCTATTTTTGTGGGTTTTTTCATAAAAATCACCTTTCTTTCTATACTTAAATATTAGTTTAAAAGGTGACGTGAGGGGAGGATCAATAAAGAATAAACAATTTTTACACTAATGGGGATATTTCATGAAGTGCGGACTACAGATAACTAGTTTGGTTATTCTAACGAACATGCTACCAAAAATAGGTTGTATATCCCCTAGTATTTGAAGGTGAAAATACAGATAAGTTATTGGGGTTTAAAATTAAGAAAATCCAGAAGGCTCAGCATTAGTCGTTTTGAGGGCGGAGTGTGCATTAACAGCTAAACGCAGAACTGGATTTAAGAAAATGAAGAACATATTCAAAAAGAAAAGGTCTGATTAAATTGATTAAAACCTTATGTGGAACAATGGATTAGACGGGTGATATCTTCACGTAAGGTTTTAATCAGTGATAAAGCAGTGTGCTCTTACTACAATGCGTATTATCTCTAAGTATTATTAAATTATACATATTTGTATTGTCATATAATTTAGTGTTTTTTACTTGATAGCAGAGTTTAAAGCTTATGTTTTCCACTCTAATAGACATGGCACCAAATGCAAGTGGCATTCGCCTTCGAAACTTTTTTGATTGGTACGTGAAATATCAATTTATTGTATTTTTAAAAGGAGCTTTAACATAGATTGTATTTTTTGTGGACTAAAGTTGAAATTGATTTATAAAGTTATTGATTAAGAAGCAAGAACTCTAATCAATAACTTTATCTTAGGCGCTCTTTTAGGTCCAAAATATGTAGCGCTCAGTCAAATCATATTTTTATTATTTTCCCAGTTTAACATTCCTTCTGGGTGATGTATTAAAAGTTTTAATTTGTTACTTACATTGCAATTAAATTGCAAAAAATTATCCCAAAAGAAGTATAACAACATCTGTGTAAGAAATTCACCTAGTATGCACATTTCCGCAACGAATACATAGGATAATATCATAAAAATTCAAAATTTTTGTGAGGATTGAAAAAATGTATTATATACCTTTTTCGCATCAATGTTGTTATTATGTAAATATACCGATGTATAACGATGGAAGATCTGTTTATTGGACTGTTCCAAATGAGATGGAGCATGCAAACAGATTTGATTATTTGCGCTCTTCATACGAAGATAGAAACCTTCTCTTGAAAGATTATGGAGCAAAACCCTTTGTTGTTAATATTAATAAAGCAACAAAACAAAACAATACGTTTCGTACCGCCTTATGGACTGGAAAACATATTCAAGTTACTTTGATGAGTCTCGGTGTTGGAGAAGACATCGGTTTGGAAATCCATCCTAACGTCGATCAATTCTTACGGATTGAGCAAGGGCGAGGGATAGTTAAAATGGGCAAGAGTAAAGACAATTTAAATTTCCAAAGAAATGTCTATGATGATTCTGCCATTGTTATACCTGCCGGCACTTGGCACAATCTTACTAATACTGGTAATACGCCGTTAAAACTATACTCCATTTATTCTCCTCCTAACCATCCATTTGGTACGGTTCATGTGACCAAGGCAGATGCAGAGGCTGCGGAATAGGTATTCTGGTGAAGTTTGAGCCAATCTGGGGTATTCTGGTGTGAATTATGGAGAACGAGAACCGCAATTGTTTCTTAAATGGAGATTAGTTTGCTATGTTCAAAGTAGGCATTAGGAGATTGAACTGTTTACGGGATGGTGCTGGGCAGTGTAAGTCATAAAGTAGCTAACGGGTGAACTGCCCTGTGATAATTGTAAAAGTATTAATTAAACAAGTCGGTTTGTAATACCTCGGCTTGTTTTTTGTGGTTATTTTAGTAGACATGGCACCAATGACATGTCGAATAGCCGATGCTGACGAGAACCAGCTTATTTTCACGTTTTGCTTTTTTCGAAGGCTTCTTCTCCCCACGGGTACCAGTCTACTGGGTTGTGGGCTTGTTGAAGCAAATACGGTGATTGCTCAGCGATTAATCTATTGGGTTTATTGTTATTTGGCATGGGATCACCTTCTCTCTACAGAGTCAGGGAAAATGTAGAACGTGATTGGGATATGTGAAGAAGGGAAACAAAAGGGACTACTAAAGTGCAAATTTTCAACTTTAAAAATTTTAAAGTGCATTATATGGTATAGTCCCATCAATAGAAATATGCAGTGGCCAAATACAAGTCCTGAATGATATAAAGATTATGTTCTCTTAATTTGCAGAATGAAAAGCAGACGCTGCATTATAAAAAAACATACCAGATAAAGAATGGGACTGACCATAAGAATTGCTATGATAAAAACTGAAAAACACCGTTCTGATGAGTAGAACAGTGTAAAAAAATATTCCTTATAGAACTGTTGTAATCTTTAATTTTATTATCTTATTTTTTTAATGAATCTGCTAATTTTAAATGTTGATTTCCTACTCAGGACTATCCAATTTTAGTTAGAATATAGCTTTAATAGTTCTTGTACTGGAAAACCATTTGTATTGTTCACCTCAACAAAATATGCTAACTGCCATTTTTGTGTTTCGATAGCTTGTTTGCTAGTGGGATTATCCCATCTAGGGTAAACTCTAATTGCCATTTTTCCTTTTGTAGTAGCTGTTTTAAGGATATTTTGTTTTAAAAGAACTTCTTTAGGAAAAACGAATTGCCCAAAATTATTACTAGTAAAAGTATTGATAACCAATAAATCAGTAGCCTTTTCATATGAAAAGGCTTGGTTTTTATTATCCCCATCTTTTTCCCAAAAAGCAACAAACTGTCCTATCTTGTTAGGTGTTTTTTTTGCGACTCTAAATCTAACCGATTTTGAATTTAGTTGAAATATACCAGCCCCATAATCTGAATTTTGAGCTTCTTCTCGAATAGCATTTATAGTTAAGTGATTTGGTTCATAAAAAATTTTATTTACATATGTTAACGCCTTATAAAATTCATCCACTGCTTTGTACTCCTTATTTATACTACATAATCCAATGCCTTCTTGAATAGAATGGCTAATCATTTAAGTTATCTTTCTTATAATTGAAATCCCATTATAACTCTCCTTTTAGACTCAACAACAAAACTTTATGTTTTATTAAGGCTACGCATCGATCGACAAAAGGTTTCGAAATATGAAGTTCCTCAAAAAAAGGTAAGTAAATCATGACTTGCATTTGTTGGCAGGTATGCTAAAGTAACCAGAAAATACATTCAGAGAGCCAACTTGTTTACAATCACAAACCAATTTGATCCATTGCAGAGAGATTTTCTTGGAATATTATGATAGTATTATTCCCAAAAAGTAATAATAGGAGGTGCAAAAGTTGGGTTTATCTCTCCTAGGTTTTATGAGTATTATGTGTGCTTTACTTGTTAAGACTAATATAGATAAATACATGTGGTTAGTTTCTAAGGCTGGATTTAAAAATAATTCAAAAATTGCTATTTCTTATTATTCAATTCTAGGATTATCTTTAATAATTGGTGATTTTGTTAATACCCCTTATGTTACATACTTTATATTACCTTTATTTGTTTTATTTTTTTCCTTACTAACAATTCTCGGGCTTAACTTAAAGAAGAATAATGAGGCTTTCTAAAAACAAAAAGGATAACATATCGTTGTCTTTTTTCATTACAAATTTCTTTTATATTATTAGTGCTATTATCTATACTGACCAGCCTCGGTTACCCTACTCACCATTGGTGCCAAGTTCGATAACGTGTTAATGTTTCCACATGCAGTTTACTTTGCTACATTCATTGTGTAATGAGATAAGCTATTATTGTCTCTATAGTTTTATTAAAATTTAAAGAGCTTTCGAAGTATTGAAGGTTATACTTTTTGCATTCTTCTCTTATTCGGGTACTATCTGTTTTTATCCTCTCTAATTCTAATCTGATCTGAAGATGATCTAGATTTCTCAGTCCGTCATTTTCTGTCATGCTAGAGTGAAATTTCATCTTTTCCACACTATTTTCTATATCTATTTCTGCTATCCCTATAAAACAGGTCTTAACATTCCCTAAATAGTGTTGTTCAAACTTTGAAACGTGACTAGGTATTAATTGTACACCTTCTATTATGTAATCTATTTTGTTCTCAACCATAGCTGTCATCAAAGGATTAACTATTTTCCAGAGTCGTTGTCCATTTTTAAGATCACCATCAGTTGGATTAACCTCCATTTCTGGTACTCCATTAGCAATTCCCATCATCAAATAGTCTAATGAGAAATAAGGAATTTTTGTTTCCGCTAACATTCTCTTTGCTGTAGTTGTCTTCCCACTCCTTGAAGAACCACCAATAAGGTATAACATACTTCATCTCTCCTAAATGAATATAATTTCATAAAGTGACCTCTGAAATATAACCTGTACTTAATGACAAGTCGAATAGCCGATGCTGACGAGAACCGGCTTGTTTTCACGTTGCGCTTTTTCAAATGCTTTCTATCCCCGAGGGAACCAATCAATGAAAACGTTCATAAAGTGCGGACTGCAAATTACTGGTTTTGGTTATTCTAAACGAACATGGCACCGGTACATGTCAGGACCTAGCTATTTATATCGTTTCAGGGGCAATGGTTCGCAGCATGATATGTCTTGTCTGTGTCTTGAAGGTAAATATTGAGTTTGAGTTTGAAAGGTTATTTATCATTATTTTCAAGAACTCCGTAATCAATATATATCTTTATCTTTTGGAAAGAAGCTGCTTTGAACAAAAGTAAGGATAGCCAAAGATGATGAGTGGAGCTACTAATGCAAGCAGTAACCAAGAACCTGATTGAGTGTCTTTGATGACTCCTATGAATATACAAGTACCGATGAGAAGGTACAATAAAACACCAAAAAACCAATACATACCTTGTTCCTCTTTTCTCTATAGGTTTTCTTTATTCTTTAAGGGGGCATTTTGCAGAGCCCTTCTGCTTTACTTCTTTGAGGATTTTAATGTATGAGGGGTCCGATTTTTAATTGTTTTTTCAGCCCTGATTCCTTTTCTTTGTAAGTTTATAATAATGAGATCAATTGGTTTCAATAAATTGCAATCCTCCCATATGAAAGTAACTCTCCATATATTTTAATTTTAAAATTGAATATAGAAAACGTACATAAGGGCATATCCTTATGTACGTTGGGGCATTTTTAAACTTTTGTTCATCTTGCGTTTTCTTCTTGCCGTGCTGGCCGATAAATGAAATGCCTGCCGGCTCTTATGATAAGATGACAAATATGACTGGATTGTTCCTATTTTTATTGTGGATCCTTTGTGATTAAACTGTCAAAGGAAAGGAAGTGAAGCAATATGTTTCGAAGAAAGCCTTTTGATAAAAACTACTTTTCACGAAATAGGCGGGCATTAAATATGCTTGCTCTCAGATTGCCAGGCTTAGCTTTTATTCTCATGATATATATAGCCTCTATCGTGCTGCAATTTATTATTGGGAGCTGGTCCATTTTATTGCTTCATGTGTTTACAGTATTGACCGCCATTTTTGCTTTGCTGCATTGGCATTCATATCGCTGGGTTAAGAAAAGGGTCATTCTATATTTTGTGCTGCAAGGTTTGATCACTTTTACACTGGCTAATATCATGACTGGCTTCTTAGTGCTGATCATTATTGGCCTTTATGCATTTTTGATTGGACAGATTGCAGGAATAGCAGACAGAAGAAGGACTTTCCTCATACTGTATTTACTGCTTCTGCTGTCAATCAATGCAACACATCAGATTCACAAAGGTGAATATTTGCATTTTCTTGTCATTGCCGTACCTATTATGATCGTGATTATTACTTATGCCGCTACATTATTTGCCCAAGTTGATGAAAAAATAAAAGCGCAGCTGACTCTTGAAAGGCTGGGGCTGGCTCATCAGCAGGTCGAACAGCTGACGCTGCAAAACGAAAGGCAGCGTATGGCCCGGGACTTACACGATACGCTTGCTCAAGGGCTGGTCAGTTTAAATATGCAGCTGGATGCTATTAATGTTCATATATCGAAAGGTAACACAGATAGAGCAAAAGAAATCATTCAACAATCTATGAATAGAGTGAAAAGCACATTAGCTGATGCACGTTCAGCTATTGACAATCTTCGCAGCAAATCAGAAGAAATCGATTCTTTAAAAGAAAGAATTACCTTACAAATGGATCATTTTAAAGATGCAACAGGTCTGTCTTGTTTTTTAGACTACAGATTAACTCAATTGCCTGATGTTCGCACTGCTGAAAATTGTTATTACATCATAGGAGAATGCCTTACAAATGCAGCAAAACATGCTGAAGCAGAAACGATATGGGTATCAGTTTGGGATGAGAAAGGAAACCTCCATTTAACCGTCAGAGACAATGGAAAAGGCTTTGATATTGAAAAAGGCAGGAAAAAGAGAGGACATTATGGACTTCTTGGTATACAAGAACGCGTCAGAGCAATGAAAGGCCAATTCAATATAACGAGTGAAAAATCAGTAGGCACACAAATCGAGATAATCTTGTCAAATCAGGGAGAGATTGAAGATGAATAAGGTTTTAATCGTTGATGACCATCTGGTTGTGAGAGAAGGTCTCAAGCTGTTAATTGAGACGAATGATAACTACATAATAATCGGAGAGGCGGAAAATGGAAAAAAGGCGGTTTATCTTACAGATGAATTAAAGCCAGATATCATTCTTATGGATTTATACATGCCAGAAATGAGTGGGTTAGAAGCGATTAAACAAATAAAAGAAAAACACAGCATACCCATTATTATTTTGACTACTTATAATGAAGATCACTTGATGATTGAGGGGATTGAATTAGGAGCAAAAGGATATCTGTTGAAGGATACGAGCTCAGAAACCCTATTTCATACAATGGATGCAGCAGTAAGAGGAGAAGTGCTGCTGCAGCCTGACATTCTTAAACGTTTTCAAGAAATTCAATTGGAAAGAATGAAGAAACCAAGCAGCGATACTCAGTTAACGGAAAAGGAAATCGTTGTTCTAAAGGCAATTGCAAAAGGATTCAAAAGCAAAGCGATAGCCTTTGATTTAGGAATCTCAGAAAGAACCGTGAAGTCAAGACTCACGTCCATTTATAATAAATTGGGAGCGGATTCTAGAACAGAAGCAGTCGCGATTGCCATGCAGAGAGGTATTTTAACTTTAGATATATAACACAAGGTTATTTAAAAGTTGCCCAAACGTACATGCCCGAATGTACGTTTTTTTCATTTCCTTATGAACTACAATTAGGAAGAATGTTATCAAGCAATGTATTGAAAGGAGATTATGATGTCAAGAATGTTATATAAATTAGGCGGATGGGTCGCTCGCCATCGCATTAAAGTAATATGTGCGTGGATCGTTGTGTTGATTGCAACGATAGGGGCAGCCGGCATATTAAAACCCAATTTTTCTGAGAATATGTCAATACCTGACACGCCTTCGGAAAAAGCAATGAAGGTGATCAATAAAGAATTTCCTCATGGTCCTGATAAAGGGAGCATACGGATCATATTCGGTGCTAAGGATGGGGAGAAACTTACTGCCAAATCAGCAAAAGAAGCAATAGAGAATACACTAAAGGAAATGAATAAAGACGATTCCATTGATTCGATTGCAAGTCCTTTTCATTCAGGAACGATCGCAAAAGATGGGACAGTGGCTTATGCTGATATCAAATACAAATCATCAGCAGATGATATAAAAGATTACTCTATAAAACATGTGAAAGATAGTTTGTCCATTGCTGATGATGAAGGATTACAAACGGAGTTAAGCGGAGATATACCAGGAGCCGAGATGGAGATTGGCGGTGTATCAGAAATAGTCGGTATTGTCTTGGCTTTTGTTGTTCTAGCTATTACATTTGGCTCTTTATTAATAGCAGGCTTACCGATTTTAACTGCACTTATTGGTTTAGGTGTAAGCATTGGGCTGACTTTGATTGGAACACAAGTGTTTGATATTGCCTCCGTCAGTCTTTCATTAGCCGGAATGATCGGCCTTGCAGTTGGTATTGATTATGCCTTGTTTATTTTTTCGAAACACCGCCAGTTTTTAGGTGAAGGTATACAAAAAAATGAATCAATTGCGAGAGCTACGGGAACAGCTGGAAGTGCTGTCGTTTTTGCCGGACTCACAGTTATTGTCGCACTTTGCGGATTGACTGTAGTTCATATTCCTTTTATGTCCGCAATGGGGCTAACAGCAGGGCTCAGTGTGCTCATGGCTGTATTAGCTTCAATTACATTAGTGCCTGCCGTTTTATCAATAGCAGGGAAACGCATGATTCCGAAAGCAAACAAGAAAAAAGAAATACAAAGCGCTGAAACAAATTTCTGGGGACGCTTTGTCACAAAGAACCCTATTCTTTTAAGTGTATTTAGTATTCTCATCTTGCTAGTCATTAGTATTCCATCTATGCATTTGGAGCTAGGTTTACCTGATGCAGGAATGAAAGCTAAGGATAGTCCCGAGCGCCGGGCTTATGACTTGCTTGCCGAAGGTTTTGGAGAAGGATTTAATGGCCAATTAACGATAGTGGCGGATGCCACAAGCGTCCCAGAAAATAAAGCTGAAGCATTCGCAGATGCAGTAACAGAAATTAAGGATTTAGACCATGTAGCAAGTGTTACTCCTGCAATGCCTAATGCAAAAGGCGATTTTGCTATTATTACGGTTGTTCCTACAACAGGTCCAAACGATAAAGCTACTAAGGATTTGGTACAAGATGTACGCAGTTTAGCAGATCAAAACGGAATAGATTTGCTCGTCACTGGATCGACGGCAGTGAATATAGATATTTCAGATCGTCTTAATGATGCAATACCAATATTCGCTGTACTCATTGTTGGTTTTGCGTTTATCTTGCTGACAATCGTATTCCGTTCACTGCTAGTACCTCTTGTTGCTGTAGCAGGTTTCATATTAACAATGACAGCAACTCTTGGGGTTTGTGTATTTGTGTTACAGGATGGAAATCTTATTGACTTGTTCAATATACCTGAAAAAGGGCCGATTCTCGCGTTTTTGCCTATTTTAACGATTGGTATTCTTTTTGGCTTAGCAATGGATTATCAGGTATTCCTTGTAAGCAGAATGCGTGAAGAATATGTGAAAACAAAGAATCCAGTACAAGCGATTCAAGCTGGATTAAAACACAGTGGACCTGTTGTCACCGCAGCCGGGCTAATCATGATATTTGTTTTTGCAGGATTTATCTTTGCTGGTGAAGCTTCTATCAAAGCAAATGGATTAGCTCTTTCCTTTGGTGTATTGTTTGACGCATTTATTGTAAGAATGACACTCATTCCAAGTATCATGAAGTTGATGGGGAATGCAGCTTGGTATTTACCAAAATGGTTAGACAAAATCATTCCGAATGTAGATATAGAGGGTCATCATCTAACAAAGGAGATACAGCCCGAGATAGATACTGAACAAAAACACCGAATCAGTATGTAGCCATATAGGCTCGTTCTCATAACATGTAAGGATGTAGCTCGAATACAACTAATGGCAAAGTATTAGAGGTTAAAGTTTATGGGCAATAAACAACAAAAGAAGAATATATAGAACGAGAGAAATAAAATTTATTTAAGAGTGGACTGAAAGGTCTACTCTTTTTTCATTCCGTCATCTGAATGAAGAAATGGTTATTCTAATAGTCATGGCATCAATGCAGAGTAGAATAGCATATAGACTTACCAGAAGTACACAACTTAAAAAAAAGCTCAATGAGAGCTCTTTTTTTCCAAAATGAAATTCACTTATTCTTTTTTGGGGGGAATATAAAAGTAATAACCAAAAAAACAACTATACAAATTAAAAACTGAATAAGTCTTTTTAGAAACCAATCGTTAGCAGGACCAATTTCATTTGTAACTTGGATGTAGCATAGACTGCAAATAAAGTTAGTATGAATTTTAATGTTTCTCTGTGCAAATCAAACAACACTTTCTTAATGCATATACAATACTTTGTACACCATATCCAAAATTACTGGTTATACATGCTAATCCTTTACTATTCTTGAGATAAATAATTGAAATCCGTTTCTTCAAATTCAGGAAGTTTTTTGTCAATTTTTAAAGCGGACAATAACTCTTGAACATATTCACGAATAGCTGGCATATCAAATGGGAAATCGAAATTAAATTCCTCTGTAACAGTTAAAGTGTCCATTACATATGAACAATTATGTTTCATACCCAATAGATCATCATGAAAACGTAGCACAGCTTGATATGATGAATCAGGTAGCTCAAAGTGAGAAATCAAATAAACATTAATATTGTTACCTTCTTCAGAATCTGGAAATCTTTCATCAACGTATAATAAAAAAGCAAATCTCTCATCATCGTTTCATTCTACTTGAAAGAATTCAAAATCTCTTAATCTCAATAAACGTTTAAATCTCGTATTTAAAATTCTCATTTTCAATATCTCCATTTTTATTTTAAGCTGTTACTAACGATTTCCATTGAAGCATAGAAGGGGTATAATACGCAATTTCCCATTAAAAGGTTTATTGAGTCATGTTTCCGAACGAAAGGTTTTTCCTATTTCTTTTCCTAAACCAAAATAGTGTCTGAAATTATAAATAAGCGGACTCCATTTTGAAGGGTCAATGTGGTTGTCGTTCAATATGATCTTTTCCTCGGCATGAAAATGTAAAGCTTGTGTTTCCACAATCGCAAATGATGGTTCGTATTCTGGTATCCGAATATGTTTCACTTCTGCTTCTATTTGGATAGGGCATTCTTTAATTCTTGTTGGTGCTACTGTCATTGATGGTAAAGGTGTTAACCCTGCCGCTTCGTATTTCTCTTTTTTGTAAGTAAACCCGAGCTGTTTCTTCAAAGGCGGGATATTCTTTTTTCCGCTAAAAGACGAAATTCTTTCAACGTTTTTCCATAAATCGGGGCTGGGCAAGTTAATGACACATTCTTTGTGTCTCTTTATATTTTCAATGGCTTTTCCTCCTAGTCCTACGCCCAGAACAATATAGTTTCCAAGCGCCCACGAGGAAGACATCGGACTAATATTGGTGGTTCCGTCTTCATTCAAAGTGGAAAGAAGGAATGTTGACGTGCCATAGTACATAATGTTTGGTTTGATTTCTTTATAATGAAGAGTGTCTTGTTTTTCACTGTTCAACGCTTACTGCCTCCTAATCATTATTTATTTATATTGTAAAGGTTTAACATTTCAACTATCATCGAAATATGAATGTAAGGAGGAGAATGATGAATCCTAATATTGCAAAGGTTGCTTCGTTACTATCTGATCCCACGCGTTCTTCTATTCTTTTGAGCCTTATGGATGGAAGAATACACCCTGCTGGAGAGCTTGCATATTTCGCTAAAATCAAGCCTCAAACTGCGAGCTTTCACCTGCAAAAATTACTTGAAGCACAGCTCATCAGTGTAGAGAAGCATGGAAGACATCGATATTATAAATTGGCTAGCGCCGATGCTGCAAAAGTGATCGAACAATTGCTCAGTATTTCGCCTGATTCAAAAGTGAAGTCTTTCAATGATTCAAAAGAAAAAAGTGATTTACACTTTGCCCGTACCTGTTATGATCATTTGGCTGGTTATATCGGCGTGCAAGTGACATATTCATTAGTCGAGCAGGGCTTCTTACGAAAAGCGGATTTACAGTTCGAGGTGACTTCAGAAGGCTCTTTGTTTTTCAAGGATTTTGGAGTCGACGAAGAAAAACAAAGAAATAAGAGGAGATCTTTTTCGCTTTGCTGTTTAGATTGGAGCGAGCGGCAGCATCATTTAGCAGGCGCTTTGGGACATGCATTATTAGATAGGATGCTAGAACAACAATGGATTGTGCGTATGCCTAAAACTAGAGCTATTAAGGTTACACAAAGCGGAAAAGCTGCATTTGAGAAATACTTTAAATTGAGTATCTAATAGAAAACATACTTTCTCCATCTGTAAAAAGAACATAGAGAGTGTACAAAGCAGATGGACGGCGCCATATTGAAAAAAACGCAAAGTAAAATGATGTAATTCCTTATATTTTGAAATACTTAAAGCCTGTGATGATCTTGAATTTTTTCGTCCAGGTTTTTTAATTGGCATGAAGCTATGTCTAATAGTCAGCCATGTCCCTTTCATTACGCTCTGGGCGGTTTTGAATGACTCAGATATTCGATTCCCCATCGATGAAATGATAGGAGATAGCTTTTCGCCGAGTTTTGTTAAAGAATATTCCACCTTTTCCGGTACAGTATTCTCTGCCTTTCTCTTCACTACACCATCTGCTTCTAGTTCCCTTATTTGCAACGTCAGCATCCTTTTTCCGCGGATAATGTGTAAAGTCATTTCTGCAGGACATGCTTTTTTCCTTCTGCACTGCAAGCACCATACCCATTGAACCGATTTCCCATATCGTCACCCCACAATTTAAGTTACAAAAATGTGCTTCATTACATATCCACCTTATTTGTAAATTGTATTACAGTAATGGTAACAAAAATATACAAAGGAAGTGGTTTGCTTGAACTTAATACAAATATCAGAACATGTCTATCAGTGTGAATTTGAACTCGATGTACCGATTCATATCCCAGTTCATATTTGGTTTATTAAAGATGGCGATGATGTTTATATCATTGATACAGGAATAGAACGTTTCGCAGATGCGCAAATAATGGCAGCGTTGGCAATTGGCAATCCAAAAGCCATTCTGCTGACCCATGGCCATAGTGATCATATTCAAGGTGCAGCAAGATGGTTAGAGAAGTTTGACATTCCTATTTATGCCCATCAAAAAGAACTGATTTATATAAATGGAGAAGCGCCTTATCCGAACAAAAATGACGTCGAAAACACAGGGGTAGCATATATTGTCCGGCCGCTGACGGAGCATACACTTGCTCATTTGCCGATACAATACTATGTAGCACCCGGACATTCTCCGGGGCATGTTATCTACCATCATGAAACTGATAACATTTTATTATCGGGAGACCTTTTTATTACAAGTAAGGAGGAGCTGCACCCGCCTATCAGAAAATTTAGCGTCGATATGAATGAGAATATAGATAGCGGCGCAATCATAGATGAAATCAAACCAATTCTTATCTGCTCATCGCATGGACAAAGCATTCTTTATAATGAAGAACTGTATAAAAGGTATGTTTTAAAGTATAGAGATTAAAGAATATTAATTGGTTGGGGAGAAGGGTGAAACTATTTTGAGTATCGTTTTTTTAGAAGGAATAAGTCCCTCAAAAACATACCAAATTCACTCGGTATGTTTTGGGAGATTTAAAGATACTATGATAGTTCAATCAGGTTCTGATCTGGATCTCTTATATAGACAGATAGAATCGGACCAAGCGCACCGGTTCTTTTTACAGGCCCTTCCTCTACATTGACATTCATTTTCGTGACATTCTGAAACAAGACGGGCTGCATGTGATCTGCTGTGTACTTTTCCTGCATATAATGATTCATGAAGGTGAATAGGAAAGGGTGAATTCAATTGAATCCATACAACAGCAGAATGGCACCTTATTGGGTTTATCATGCCGGAGAATCAACGCTTTACCAGTATCCATATGTCTATAGGCAGCCCGTTTTCTCGCGCGCCATTATTACTGCAGCGCGGGGGGATGTGACGGGAGATGGAGTCGCTGATGAAGTCTTCCTTACTGGCAATCAAACGTCAGGCAGTCCGCTATGGAGAAATATCACTTTGGTGATACGTGACGGCAAAACACATCAGGAACGGCAAATCCAGCTTCATAACAATATCGGATACAATCCGTCACTTTTTCTGGCTGATGTGACAGGCAATCAAACGGAAGATGTGGCTGTTGTAATCGATACCGGGGGAAGCGGAGGCTCTATCTATGCGTATGTGTTTGCCTATATGAACCGGCAGTTCAGACAGATTTTCAATTCGGATTCTTTTAATGATGAATTCAAGTACAGTGTGAGCTATCAAAATCAATATAAAGCGAGCGTGATCAGTCAACGCCAGCATGAACAATATATACTGGATCTTACTTACAAAGGCAGAGACTATTTGAATGAAATTTATACGAATCAGGGTGTTTTAAAAGCGCCGATAGAAGGCTGGGTCAATCCTTTGTCCGGCTTGTATCCGGTTGATTTCAACAGAGATGGCGTATACGAATTGCTGGCGTATCAGCGGATCGCCGGAAGATATAACGCTGACTCATTGGGATATGTTCAAACCGTATTGAAATGGAACGGGCGGAATTTTGGCGTTGACCGGCAGAATGTATCGATTGTTGGCGGTGCCGCAACTTGAGCAGAGAGAATGCGTAGTCGCAAAGACTCACGCTACAGGTGTTCTGCAACGACGGTCAGATAATAAGATAAACCGGTTTGCTGCTCTTCTAACATTCCTCGATGGAAATCATCCTGCATAAAAAATCGTGTTTGTTTTACGTAATCTTCTTTGCTTGTCGGATGTCCGTTTTGATTCAGGAACGTAATATGATTCATGACATGCTCTTGCACGGCAGGGTCATGATACGTGACACCGCTTCTTAAAAAATCAGCCATTCCATCAAGAAAATGTTTTGCCTCTATCGCCATTTTGTTCATTTCATCTACATTGACAGCGTGGGTATCTACTTCAAAATCGTAATGCTCTTTTAAATGGTCATTTTGTTCCGCTAAAGATTGTTTCCATTCGTCAGCGGTTTCAAATCCTTTAAACATGACCTTATGATCCATGTTCTCACCTTTTCTTGTGTATTCTAAAGACATATTGACCGTTTGAACGAAGCGCTGGTACTTTTTAATTTTCTTTTCAAACAGCTTTTTTTGCTTTTCTAATGTGCCAGTTCTGTCAGCATCCTCATCTAATAACCTTTTTATTTCTGACAAAGGAATATCTAATTCTTTGTAAAAAAGGATTTCCTGCAGTCTTTTTAGCTCGTCGGCACCATAGTACCGATACCCGGCTTCGCTGATTTCTTTTGGGACCAGCAAGCCGATTTTGTGGTAGTGATAAAGCGTTTTGATTGTCACGTTCGCAATGTGCGACAGTTCTTTTACTGTTACTTTCACAACTCAATCCCTCCTTCCTCTATCACTATGAGGCCTTACCTTTGGTTGGAGTCAAGAATAAAAATGATGTTATTTTTACCCGGAGAGAATGGGATATAGCCCCCGAGAAAGCTGTTTTATGATCAAAGAAAAGAGTGCTTGCACACAAGCACTCTTTACTCCAACTTAATTCTTTTCACATCTCCCAGCACAAATACGTAAAAAATCAGCCCAAGCAGCAATACAAAACCGGCAACCAGGAAGCTGAGCGTAAAGGAACCTGTCACATCAAACAAATATCCCGTGAGTGAAGCGGCGATTATGCCTCCGAATAGGTTGTTTGCCAGGTTTACCATGGAACTCAGCATGGAAACGGAGCCAATCGGGGCCAGTTCTGCGGAGATGGACCAGCCGACCGGAGCCGTTGCAGAAACGCCGGCGAGGCCGATTGAAATGCAGATAATCGCGACGGTGATATTATTCGTCAAAATGGAGCCTAAAAAGAAAAAGCCGAAGCTCATCCCTACAATGATCACGGTTCGGTACACCTTGGTGTTGGAATAGCCTTTTTTGATAAGGTAATCGACGAGCCAGCCGCCGACCACAATGCCGGAAATGGTTGAGATCAGCCACGGCACGGCGGTGAATAAACCGGATGACATGAGATCCATTCCGTATGTATGCTTAAAGAAAGTCGGTAGCCATGTAAGCAGCAGGTTGAATGTATAGCCGTACCCCGTAAATCCGATCATTAAGCCCCATACTTTACGATTAGTGAAAAGCTTTTTTAAAAGCGGACCCGTTTTGTAAGGGATTTGCTCTGTTGTGATTGTATTGTGTTTCTGAATATAGTTTAATTCGCTTTTGGAAATGCGTTTGTGCCGTTCGGGCTGCTCGTAGTACTGCCAGAAAAAGATGGTAAACAGCACATTGATGCATCCGATCGTTAAAAAGGCGACCCGCCAGTCAAATGTTGTGACGAGAAAGGCGACCAGCGGCGCTCCGATTACGTTTGAAAATTTGGCGGCTGAATCAAACAGTGAGTTCGCCAGACCCCGTTCGCTTGGCGGAAACCATAGAGCGGTTGCTTTGGAAGCGGCGGGGAACGCCGATGCGCTTGTCAGCCCAATGAGAAACCGGAACACATATAAGAGCAGTTTTCCTTGTAAAAAAGCGAGAATGATCGTTAGAATGCTCCAAACCGTCATTCCGATTCTTGTGACCCAGGCCACGCCAAACCTGTCCAATAAACTTCCGACGGGCAGCTGCATCAGTGTGTACGAATATGTGTAAATCGAAAACACAATGCCGAGTTCAGTTGCTGTGAGGTGAAACGAATCTTGTATCGCCGGGGCAGCTACAGAAATGGCCACTCGATCAAAATAATTAAGAATGATAATGCCGCTCAGTAACGAAGATATATACCATCTGGTATGCCCGGGCCGTTTCACGCGCTCTTGACTCATGATGAAAACCTCCTCTGTCATAGCATGATCTCCGGATGTAAATACCATTCAAATTTTAAATACCACAGCTCTCTTTTATGTAAACGGACAGCAGGAATTTGACTGGAAAAGCCCATTGCTTTAGAATGAAAGTAATAAAAATGAACACTCCAAAGGGGAGTAGCTTTCACAGTAAAGTCGTCATTACGGGACAAGGTGTCCTCGGCTTTGCTGGCAATTTAATTGTTAGCGAGACCTTTGCCAAATCTGATTTGGTGAAGGTCTTTTTGTTTCTAAACTTCACCAAATCGGTGGAGTTTTTTTCATTTTTATCAAAAAAGGGAGAGGAGATTTACGATGTCTAAGCTGAAGAAATGGCTGAAACATGAATTGGTGAAGAAGGGGCTGCCATTAGCGAAAGAGAAATTGATTCCGATCTTAAAAGAAAAAATGAAGAAGAAACGATAAGGGGGCAAACAATGAAGAAAATGGTTCTGACGGTTTTGGCCGGCGCTGGTCTTTTGGGGGCAGGCGGATGCGGAATACTGGATCAGGTGAATGACGGGCTGGATTATACAAATGAAGCGTCAGCTTATGTGGAAAAGGTGAAGACGTTTGCAGAGGAAGCGCCTGCATTAGCTGAGGAAGCTGTAAATGACACTGAGGCGAAAGAAAAACTAGAGACACAGCTTGAGTCCATTCAAAAGGCAGCGGCTGATTTTAATGAATTAACCCCGCCTGATGCCGCAGCGGAGCTTCACAACACCCTGCAGGAGCATAACGACACATTGCAAAAAAGTGCGGAAGACGTCTTGCAGCAAGTGGAAGAAGGAAAAGTATCGATTGAGGAATTGGAGCAATCCGAATTGATCCAAAACACTAAGCAAATGACTGATGTAATGGGGCAAATTGAAAAGCTTGGCGAATGAGGAAAAGCATCCCGGGAGCGGGATGCTTTTTCTTATTCTGCAATCGCGTCTGTTAACACAGGAACGACTTGTTTTTTACGAGAAACAACGCCTTTAAGAAGGGCTGTGTTGTTTTCTAATGTGACGTTGAACGCTTTTTCCACTTTGTCCGCTTCGTTACCGATTGCAAGTGCAAGTGAATCGTTTTCTAAGATGTCTGTGATGACAAGAAGGAACAGATCAAGGTTCTTCTCAGCCACAACTTTAGAAATCACTGCTTCTAACTCAGCTTGGCGTTTTTTCACATCTTCGATATCCACTGTGTTGACTTGTGCGATTTCGACTTTTTTGCTGCCGAGTGTGAATTCTTTTGCATCAAGAGAAATCAGCTCTTCAACTGTTTTTTTGCTTAAGTCAGCGCCGGCTTTCAGCATGTTTAAGCCGTATTCTTCAGCATCTACGCCAGCGATTTCAGCAAGTTCTTTTGCTGCCGCTACGTCTTGGTCAGTACAAGTTGGAGATTTGAATAACAGAGAGTCAGAAATGATAGCGGACAGCATAAGGCCGGCAATTTCTTTCTCGATGGTTACGTTATTTTCTTTGTACATTTTGTTTAAGATTGTAGCCGTACAGCCGACAGGCTCAGCACGATAGTAAAGCGGCTCAGCTGTTTCGAAGTTTGCGATTCTGTGATGGTCGATGACTTCAAGAACCTGAACGTCTTCAATATCCTTGATGCTTTGCTGGCGTTCGTTGTGGTCAACAAGGATAACGCCGTTCACTTCGTTTGCAGCTGTTTCTACAAGACGAGGGCTTTCTTGTTTGAAGTAATCAAGCGCATATTGTGTTTCGCCGTTGACTTGTCCAAGTCTGACAGGCTCAGCGTTAAAACCGAGTTTGTTTTTTAAATCAGCGTAAGCAATAGCAGAGCAAATCGTATCTGTGTCTGGATTTTGGTGTCCGAAAATAAGTATTTTTTCCATGATAACTCCTTATCCTTTTTTAAGTAGTGTAAACATTCTTTTTATAGTTTAACACGTCTTGCTGCGGGTGTAATCATGCAAACCCTTAAAAATTGATGTGAATAAAAAGCATTTTTTTTGAGTGGAAGAGGAAAGGTGTGTAAAATACTGGGTAGGTCAGTTGCAAAATGATCTGTAGTATCAAAAAAGGTACTATTGGAGGGTCGAACATGAGCCGAAAAAATAATATTTATCCGAACAAAGAAGGCTGTCCAGTTGAATTTACACTAGATGTCATTGGCGGAAAGTGGAAAGGAATCCTTTTTTATCACATGATAGATGGCAAGAAACGGTTCAATGAGTTTCGCAAAATCTGCCCGAGTATTACCCAACGAATGCTGACCCTGCAGCTTCGGGAGCTTGAAGCGGATGGCATTGTTCATCGCGAAGTTTATCACCAGGTGCCGCCCAAGGTTGAGTATTCTCTGACAGAATTCGGGCGAACGCTTGAGCCGATTGTATTGCAAATGAAAGAATGGGGCGACGCCAATCGAGAAGTACTGGAGGCGCGTCGTTCGAACAGTTTATTAAAAGAACAGCAGAAGTAGCAGCAAAGGGAGAGCCTTTGCTGCTACTTTTATTTCATCGAAATGGCTTTATTGGCGTTTCTGACGTCATTTTTTAACAGATCAGAAAGGTTGTAAGATGGGTAGTATCCATGCTGATACATGTATTGATAAACCTGTGCATGCAACTTAATGGCAGCGTTTAGCTGTTTGACAAGTACGGTTCTTAATTGAGGTGTTGCTGTTTCTGTAATTGCGATGGCATAGCTGCGGACAGATGTTTTGGCAAAGCCGAGCAGGTCACCGCTGTAAAATGGATTATCCGCGCGCTCTTCCTCTTCATCATCGCGAGGCATCGGCGCCTGAGGGAAGAACGGGAGAAGCTCTTTTAAGTTTTGCTCAACGGCCTGAATGGACACGCTATAAAGCTGTCTGAGTTGAGGATCTCTAACTTCTCTAATCATTTTCTTCAGTTTAATGAGCCCGTTTGCCTGAAAAGCAACCAGCTCATGCATCTCTAATGTTTCATGCCAAGCCAACGTTCTGCGTTCATCCATGTAACAAATCTCCTTTATCAATCAGATTCTGTATCAGCATATGCCCAACGTTCAATGTTGTTCATGATGTTTTGAAGTTTTTAAAAAGGGAAATTCACCTTATATAGGATACGGGTTGAGAACATCCAAAAAGAGGTGAAACACGATGTGGGACATGATAAAGAACTTTTTCTTGTTTAGCAGCGGCGTTCTGCAAGCAACAACCCTTTTACTTGTGATTTTAATATTTGTGTATGTCAGAAAAACGAAGAAGAAAAACAAAGAAACTTCTGGTTTTATGGATGATAAAGAATAAGAAGTGATGGGCATTCTTTTAAAGAATGTCTTTTCGTTTGCAATGTTTCACATGAAACATTGACGTCATTTTACTTGCGATTTGGACTTATGTTAAAATATAAAAGTAATTTTAGAGATGATATGAAAACATTGGTGCAAAACATGTTGCGGCGATGAAAAAAAGAGCAGTCGTTTATGCTGCTCTTTTCTATTCGTATGTTCAGTATGATACGAGGTGACTAAGTGAAACAAACAAGAGCATTAATGGAAGGTGCTATTTTAATCAGTCTGTTTGCGATCATCACATTGTTGGTCGTTTATGTTCCATTGATTGGAACAATTCTGTTATTTGCACTGCCGCTGCCTATGATCCTTTATACGATCAGACACGGATTGAAATTAGGATTATGGATGGGCGCTGTCAGTCTTCCTGTTGTCTTTATTGTCGGGTCCTTTAACGGACTTATTGTAGCTTTTATGTCAGCTTGTGCGGGCATTGCCATGGGGCATTTTTTCAAAAAAAGAGAACCCGGTCATGCTATTATTTCGGGTGCCCTTATTTATATGCTTTGTATCGTGTTCTATTTTGTGATAAGCATTCAGTTTTTGGGTATCAATATCATTGATGAAGCAATGACACAATACCGGCAATCACTCGATATCGTTGAATCCGTTTTGAAACAATCGGGTAATGCTGAAGAGCTTGAGAAACAAATGAAACTGATGGAAGAACAATTGAGTACGGTTCAATATCTTTTTCCAACAGCTATCGTGATGGTAGGAGCCATTTTTTCTTTCCTCAGTTACCTTATCGCTAAGCCGCTCTTAAGGCGATTCTCCCCCGATATTCCTAGTCTAAAGCCTTTTAGAGAGTTGAAGTTTCCGCAAAGTGTGGTAGTACTGTATTTGTTGATTGTCATTCTTTCATTTCTGCCTTTAGAAAAAGGCCAAATGCTGTACTCTATCGCTTTAAATGGGGAGTTTATACTCGGGTTTCTTATTTTTATCCAGGGTTTATCATTTATCTTTTTCTATTGCCATAAGAAAAAATATCCGAAGGCAGTCGCCGTCATTGCAGTCATTCTTGGTCTGCTGCATCCGATTTTTATGGCAGCCATTCGCATTTTAGGCGTTATGGACATGGGCTTTAACATAAGGAATAAGGTGAAGTGAATATGAGTTGTACTCACATGGTGGGGAGTGATAGAAATGCCAAGCTTTTATGAAAAACCGTTGTTTCGGTATCCCATCTATGCATTGATTACTTTGTCAATCATTACAATCCTCATCAGCTTTTATTTTAACTGGATCATAGGAACCGTCGAAGTGTTGCTGCTTGCAGTTATACTGTTTTTTATAAAACGCGCGGATTCTCTTATTCGAAAAGAGATTGACGCTTATATTTCTACGTTATCCTACAGGTTGAAAAAAGTCGGTGAAGAGGCATTGATGGAAATGCCGATCGGCATCATGCTTTTTAATGATCAATACTATATAGAATGGGCAAA
Organism: Bacillus sp. AF23; assembly: GCF_020861455.1. Taxonomy (NCBI): domain Bacteria; kingdom Bacillati; phylum Bacillota; class Bacilli; order Caryophanales; family Bacillaceae; genus Bacillus; species Bacillus sp. AF23. The sequence goes on along the minus strand of NZ_JAJHVY010000038.1, from coordinate 10,231 downwards.
TCCGTTTCTCTCTTCTTGCTTTAATGAAAGTACATTAGTGGGGAGATCACTTTATGATACTTGTGAATCAGTTGTGCCGCTCATCAAACAAGAGGTAGAATCGGAAACGGTTACATTGAATGACCGAAAATTTAAAGTGGTCATCAAACGGGATGAGCGTCTGCTTTATTTCTTCGATGTGACGGAACAGATACAGATTGAAAAGCAATATGAAAATGAAAGAACTGTGTTGGCCTATATTTTCCTTGATAACTATGATGATGTGACGCAAGGATTAGACGACCAGACGAGAAGCACGATGAACAGCCAAGTGACATCTTTGCTCAACGCTTGGGCGCAGGAGTATGGAATATTCCTGAAAAGGACTTCATCCGAACGTTTCATCGCTGTGCTTAATGAACACATTTTAACCGAACTTGAAAATTCGAAGTTTTCGATTCTGGATGAGGTACGGGAAAAAACTTCATTTGACGGCGTTGCGCTGACCTTAAGCGTTGGTATAGGAGCTTCGGTCTCATCGTTGAAGGAGCTTGGCGATTTGGCGCAATCCAGTCTGGACTTAGCGCTGGGACGCGGCGGAGACCAGGTAGCCATTAAGCTGCCAAACGGTAAAGTGAAGTTTTACGGCGGTAAAACAAACCCGATGGAGAAGCGAACAAGGGTGCGCGCCCGCGTGATTTCTCATGCTTTAAAGGAAATCGTTTCTGAAAGCAGCAATGTGATTATCATGGGACACAAATTCCCCGACATGGATTCTATCGGCGCGGCGATCGGGATATTAAAGGTGTCACAGGCAAATAACAAAGATGGATTTATTGTGATTGATCCGAATCAAATCGGTTCAAGTGTGCAGCGCTTGATTGAGGAAATTAAAAAATATGAAGATCTGTGGTCAAGGTTCATTACGCCTGAAGAAGCGATGGAAATTGCCAATGACGACACGCTGCTTGTCATCGTGGATACACATAAGCCGTCGCTTGTCATGGAAGAACGGCTGGTAAACAAAATTGAACATATTGTGGTCATCGACCATCACCGCAGAGGCGAAGAATTTATCAGAGACCCGCTGCTCGTCTATATGGAGCCGTACGCTTCATCAACAGCGGAATTGGTGACAGAGCTGCTAGAGTATCAGCCGAAGCGCTTAAAAATCAATATGATTGAAGCAACCGCCCTATTAGCTGGTATAATAGTGGATACAAAGAGCTTTTCACTCCGCACGGGCTCGCGGACCTTTGATGCAGCTTCATATTTAAGAGCGAAAGGCGCCGATACGGTGCTTGTGCAGAAGTTCCTCAAAGAAACCGTTGATTCCTATATTAAACGGGCGAAGCTGATCCAGCATACGGCCCTCTATAAAGAGAACATCGCGATTGCGTCTCTGCCTGAGAATGAGGATGAATATTTCGATCAAGTGCTGATTGCGCAGGCTGCGGATTCACTGCTGTCGATGAGCGAGGTTGAGGCTTCATTTGCGGTAGCAAGACGTGATGAACAAACTGTTTGTATCAGTGCGAGGTCTCTTGGCGATGTGAATGTTCAGATCATCATGGAGGCGCTGGAAGGCGGAGGACATTTAACAAATGCGGCGACTCAGTTATCCGGCATTTCAGTAACAGAAGCGCTGGAGCGGCTGAAGGGCGCCATAGATGAGTATTTTGAGGGAGGCGTACAAAGATGAAGGTTATTTTCTTACAGGATGTAAAAGGAAAAGGAAAAAAAGGCGAAGTGAAAAACGTAGCAGACGGTTATGCGCATAACTTTCTGATTAAAAAAGGCCTCGCGGTTGAAGCGAACGCGTCAAACATCAGTGTACTAAACGGTCAAAAGCAGAAAGAGAAAAAAGAAGCCATCGCAGAGCTTGAGCAGGCAAAGAGCTTAAAAGAAACATTAGAAAAACTGACTGTTGAGCTCAGCGCGAAATCAGGTGAAGGCGGCCGTTTGTTCGGCTCTGTCACAAGCAAGCAAATTACTGAACAGCTTCAAAAAGACCATAACATTAAAGTGGATAAGCGGAAGCTAGAACTGCCGGACGGCATCCGTGCGTTAGGATATACAAACGTTCCTGTGAAATTGCATCCTGAGGTGCAGGCTGTGTTAAAGGTACATGTAAAAGAAGAAGCTTAATAGAAAAGAGGCTTGGATTGATCCAAGCCTCTTTTTTTATTCTGCGAGATAAAGGGTTTGCCGGCTTTCTCCGCCAGGTCCACCTTTCATGCCTTGCAGGCTGCTTGTGCTGCTCGTGGAACTGCTGTACTCGTCAGAAGATATTTCTTGGCCGTGTTTCTTGATCCAAGAAACGAGTTCAGTATTGCCTGAGTTAGTTTCTGACAGCAGGAAGTATTTCACTTTGCCCTCATTGACCAGTTTTTTCAGCTCAGAGACAGTCAGAATCGGATCTGTGCCGTTGAAGCCGCCGAGTGCCATGACAGATTCATCTGTATTGATGATATATGGCGCAGCCGTTACGGTTGTCAACGTAGCAAATAAATACTCTTCGCCGGTATTATGCTCCCTCAGATAAGACAGGAGACCGGTGTCCATTTCTGAGGAGAACATGTTTCCTCCGTTTGCCGAGCTTTTAAGCTGCGGGCCGGATTCAGGAAGAACGCTGTTGCCCCCGTATAAAAGCGGCGTTGCTGACCAGTAGATTGGTGCGAGCAGCAGCACGCATAAGCTGACAATGATTAGCTGTTTGCTGCTTTTGAACATGAGCAGAGCAATGGTGATGCCGAGTCCTGCGAGTCCGAGTACATACATCCAACCACTGCCGATTTGGCTTGTATAAGCACTTAACATATAGACTTGGAATGCGGCTGTGATGAAGACGGCCGCTGGCAGCAGGCAGTTTGCCCAATCTTTATTGTTTTTGTATAAGCGGTACATTGTATACCATCCGATACCGGAAAGTGCGGCAATCGGCGGTGCCAGCATAATCAAGTAATACTGGTGGAAGAAACCCGCGATGCTGAAGAAACCTGCCACAGGTCCGAGCCATGCTGTCCAGAATATCGTTTCTTTCATTTCCGTAGCCTGACCGCGGCGATCACGATACCAGCTGACAATTACACCTAGTAATCCGATCAATGCGAATGGAAGCATCCAGCTGATCTGGCCGGAAAGAGCAGATTGGAAGAGACGAAGCGGTCCTGCATCACCTGTGCCGAACATGTTCATGCTTTTTCCGCCGCCACCGCCGGGTCCTCCATTTCCTGGTCCGCCTGTTGGAGGTGTGCCTCCCCCTCCATTGGAAGCGCCGCTTTGTCCAGAAGGCGGCTGAGGAGCCTGTGCATTGCCCCCGAAGGAACCGGTGCTGTTTTGATTTCCATCTGCCTTGCTGTTTCTGTTCTGAGATGAAGAGGTTCCGTCAGAGGATTCATTGTGATTTGGCGCTTGCATCGTGCCATTATTCTGCATGTTACCGCCGCCTGCGGCATTCATATCACCACGTGCAAGGCCGGTGGTTTGCCCAAGCAGCCGCTCTGTGCCGTTATATCCGAAGGCGAGTTCTAACACAGAGTTTGTCTGGCTGCTTCCGATATACGGCCGGCTGGAGGAGGATGTTGAATCCACAATAACCGCCCATGAGAGCGATATAGCGGTCAGGAGGATAAGAGACAGAATCAGCGAACCTATTCTTTTCTTTAGCGAAACCCGAGTAGCAATCAGGTAGAATAACACAAATGCAGGCAATACCATAAAGGCTTGCATCATTTTCATATTAAATGCAAGGCCGATCAGGCCAAATGCCGTCAGAAGCCAAACGAGCTTGCCTTCTTTGACCGCCCGAAGCAGGCATGATGAACCGAGCAATAAGGTAAAGACAAGCATACTGTCAATGTTGTTTGTCCGGCTGACGACGACTGCGATCGGTGTCAGCGCCATGACAAGTGCGGCGGCGCGGGCCGCTCCAATGCCAAATGTCGGTTTGATCATTCTGTACAGAAGGAATACCGATCCAACCCCGGCGAGAGCCTGAGGAATGATGACACTCCACGTATGAACACCAAAGATCAGCGCGAAAATCGTTTGAATCCATAAAACAACAGGCGGCTTATCAACTGTTACAAATCCGGAAGGGTCAAATGACGCATAGAAGAAATTGTGGAAGCTCTGCGTCATGCTTTTCACCGCTGCCAGATAGTATTGGTTCGCAGCGTCATCCTGCCAAATGTGATAGGTGTTGAGAAAAGCCGCTGCAAGCAAAATAACAATAAGGACCGTGTCGAAACGTTTGGTTTTCATCGTTTTTCACCTCTTTATGATGTCCTATTGTAAAAAACAAAAATGAAAAACTTATGAATAAACCATAAAGATTCAAGGAATGTCTGACAGCTTTTTCATAAAAAAAGAGACGGAGACATCTTCCCCGCCCTTTTTCTACGCTGAATTTCTCTTTCTCTCTGTCTGAAGGACGTATCGATCGCGTCCTGCCCCGAGTCCTGCTGTTCCCATGACGATTAAAGCAGCAATAAGAAGCACAATCGGCATTGTCCATGAATGTGTCTGGTCAAAGAGATACCCAACAAAGATCGGCCCGACGGCTGCAAGAAGGTAGCCAAATGACTGTGACATGCCTGACAGCGCTGCAGCCTGATACGCATTTTCACTGCGGAGTCCAATGAGAGTGAGTGCCAGACTAATGCTGGAGCCTTGTCCGATACCGATAATCACCATCCAGATGGCAAGCATAGCATGGCTGCCGCCTGTTAATAATCCGCATAGACCGATCAGATAGACTGCGGTCAGCGCTGCAACGATACCGCGCTGATGTTTCACGCGGTCAGCTAAAACCGGTGTCAGAAAAGTGGAAGGCAGACTCGCAAATTGCATGAGTGATACCAGCCATCCGGCGGTTGACGTATCAATCCCGTGTGAACGGAGAATCTCAGGAAACCAGGCGATACTGCTGTAAAATAAAAATGATTGCAGGCCCATGAAGATGGTGACAAACCATGCCACTTTGGAAGCCCAAATCGGACTGGTTTTAAGCTGCGGCGTCTGGTTGGACGCATCCCGATGGCGAAGCTGAGGTATCCAAATCAGCAAGGCTAGACATGCCAAGCCTCCCCATAAAAGAAATCCCTGTTTCCATCCGCCATCCAACTGGGACGCTAAAGGAACGCTGATACCTGATGCTAAAGCAGCGAATATATTCATTGATGTCGTATACAGGCTGATCATGATCCCTGGCTTTTCAGGGTATTTATGTTTGATTAAGCTTGGCAAAAGTACGTTTCCGATCGCTATTCCGATTCCGATGAGTGCCGTTCCGAAAAACAAAGCGGGGGTATAGCCGGCAGATCGAATCAAAACACCGATAAACAGTATCAGGAGACCAAGCCATAAGGTTCGCTCATTTCCTAGGCCCCGTCCGAGCTTAGGCGCGAGCGGAGAAAGAACGGCAAACGAAAGCAGCGGCAGTGCGGTCAAAAAACCGGCTGCCCCATTGGACATGTGCAGCTCGGTCCTGATGGAGCTGATGACCGGCCCGACTGAAGTGATTGCGGGTCTTAAGTTAAACGCGATAAAGATAATACCGGCAATCAGCCAAAACGATTGGATTTTTTTATTTTGTGGATGTGGCAAAGCAGTTACTCCTCTTTTCTAACATATACTTAATATCATTCCGATACATGTAAGCAAGTATGCGAGTGCAGGTTATGATTTGTCCTCTTTCTGCAATTCAGCCATTTTGGCAAGCAGAATATGCTGAGGCATATGCATGATCTGTTCAAGCGGCAGATTCAAAGACTCTGCAAGCTTTTGTGCAGTTTCAGCAGAAATTTGCAAAGGTCTCACAAAGATCCCTCCTCTCTTTTGTCCATTGTACAAGAATCAGATGCGGAACGTAAGAAGATATCACAAAGGGATGGTGCATTCTGAAAATGCCCCTTATAAAAGAGATAAGGAGGGTTCATCATGAACAAACCATTATCATTATTAAAACAAATGCTGTATGAGCAACAGATAGACACAGAGAAAGCTGTCACATTGGAAGAATATATTGCATTGCGGCATAAGCTTCAGGAGCTGATGGGGAAATTTGCTTCCTTTGAAGAGTGGGAGCTGTATCAAAAGGCGGCGGATCTCATGATGCGTATTGGATTCAAATGGATGGAATAACGTGTCGTACCTGCTAAAAAAAGCCCCGCGGCAGCGAAGGCTTTCAGTAGTTTGTTAGAAAGAGAATTCATCTTCCACATTTTTATGCTGGTCATAAATCACAAGCTTCGCCGGACTGTTCTCTTTGGCTACCTGCTTCGCTTTTTCAATAGCGGCGTCTTTTGAGGTGTATAAAGCTGTAGGCGCCACATTCTCCACTTTGATAAACCAGCCGTCCGCATCGACGTTGGGTGTTACGGCGTATTTTTTCAGCATCATTCATTCCTCCCTCAAGTTTTATCAGTTTTTTTCCCAGCCTGGCACTGTCCGAAACTATCCAATCTGCTGACTGAAAAAAATGGGAAACAAAGAATTTTTCTATTTTTTTTCTGGATAAATGGTAAAATGGAGTTTGGAGATTTTTTAATGAGAGGACGGTGCTTAGCATGACAGACCTTCTGAATGATCGGCTGCCGCCGCAAAATATAGAAGCCGAACAAGCCGTGTTAGGCGCTATTTTTTTACAGCCGTCTGCTTTAACACTGGCTTCAGAGGTATTGATTCCAGATGATTTCTATAGAATGTCTCACCAAAAAATTTATAATGCGATGCTGGTGCTCGGAGACCGCGGTGAACCGGTTGATTTAGTTACGGTGACGTCAGAGCTTGCCAACACGGACCTGCTGGAAGAAGTGGGAGGCATATCGTATCTGACTGATATCGCAAACTCGGTGCCGACAGCGGCTAACATAGAATATTACGCAAAGATCGTTGAGGAAAAATCAATTCTTCGCCGGTTAATCAGAACAGCGACAACCATCGCTCAGGACGGATATACCCGCGAGGACGAGGTCGAAGATTTACTCAGTGAAGCGGAAAAAACGATTATGGAAGTGGCGCAGCGCAAAAATACAAGCGCCTTCCAAAATATCAAGGATGTCCTTGTTCAGACGTATGATAACATCGAGCAGCTTCACAATCGAAAAGGCGATATTACCGGGATTCCGACAGGGTTTTCTGAGCTTGATCGGATGACTGCCGGATTCCAGCGCAATGACTTGATTATTGTGGCTGCCCGTCCGTCAGTAGGGAAAACGGCCTTTGCCTTGAATATCGCGCAAAACGTAGCGACGAAGACCGACGAGAGTGTAGCCATTTTCAGTCTTGAGATGGGTGCCGAGCAGCTCGTTATGCGTATGCTTTGTGCCGAGGGAAATATCAATGCCCAAAATCTTCGTACAGGAAATCTGACCGAAGAAGATTGGGGTAAGCTGACGATGGCGATGGGAAGCCTGTCCAACAGCGGGATTTATATCGATGATACACCGGGTATCCGTGTCAGTGAAATCCGCGCAAAATGCCGCCGTTTGAAGCAGGAAAGCGGCCTTGGCATGATTTTGATTGATTACTTGCAATTGATTCAGGGAAGCGGACGTTCAAAGGATAACCGTCAGCAGGAAGTATCAGAAATTTCCCGTGAACTGAAATCGATTGCCAGGGAGCTTCAAGTCCCTGTTATCGCGCTTTCTCAGCTTTCACGTGGCGTTGAGCAGCGTCAGGATAAACGTCCGATGATGTCTGATATCCGTGAATCAGGAAGTATCGAGCAGGATGCGGATATTGTCGCGTTCCTTTACCGTGATGACTACTATGACAAAGAATCTGAGAACAAAAACATTATCGAAATCATTATTGCCAAACAGCGTAACGGCCCGGTAGGAACCGTGTCTCTTGCGTTCGTAAAAGAATACAATAAATTCGTCAACCTGGAACGGCGTTTTGACGACGCAGGTGTTCCGCCTGGCGCGTAAACCCCAAGAGCTTCTTCTTGGGGTTTTCTCGTCCAAAAGACTGAAGAGGAACCAGCCACTTAGCGGATGTAAAAATGAAAGCGTTTTAATAAAATGAGACAAAAAGGAGAGGGTAACAATGAGAAATCGTTTTTCACAATTTCATGCCGCGCAAATTCGGATAGCAAGACCTACGGGCCGGCTTGATCAGATCATTCGCTTTTATGAAGAAGGGCTGGGCTTAGAACGAATTGGTGAATTTCATCAGCATAATGGGTTTGACGGAGTCATGTTTGGCCTCCCGCATACCGATTACCACTTGGAATTCACCCAGCATGCAGAGGAAAGAACAGCCCCCGTTCCCCACCCAGATAGCCTGCTCGTCTTTTATGTGCCGAGCGAAGAAGACATCAAAGCCATCACTGTAAAATTAAAAAGCATGGGCTATCAGGAGGCTGAACCTGAGAACCCGTACTGGAGTCATGGAGGGGTGACAATAGAGGATCCAGACGGCTGGCGGATCGTGTTTATGAACACAAAAGGGATTTCAGGCAAGTGATTCTTTCCTCTGCTAAAGGATAAAAGTTTCATGAGCTTTTCAAGGCAAATCTTTAAGAAAACGCTTCTAAAGTCATTTAAAGCGAACGAATTTGGATTTACAAGAATTTAATGTTCGGATTTACAATTGACTTTCTGTTTCTTCACTGATAAACTTGATTTGTTTGAATAGAATCGTTTTTGAAAGGTTAACGGAGGTGCACGGACATGTCTTCAGTAGTTGTAGTAGGTACGCAATGGGGCGATGAAGGGAAAGGCAAAATCACAGATTTCCTGTCAGAAAATGCAGAAGTGATCGCCCGTTATCAAGGCGGAAATAACGCAGGGCACACCATCAAGTTTGACGGAGTCACATACAAGCTTCACTTAATCCCGTCTGGAATTTTCTATAAAGATAAGACGTGTGTGATCGGAAACGGAATGGTTGTAGATCCAAAAGCATTAGTCACAGAGCTTGCGTATCTTCATGAGCGCAACGTCAGTACAGATAACCTGAGAATCAGCAACAGAGCCCACGTGATTCTGCCGTATCATTTGAAGTTGGATGAAGTGGAAGAAGAGCGAAAAGGAGCAAACAAGATCGGCACAACGAAAAAAGGAATCGGCCCTGCTTATATGGATAAAGCAGCCCGTATCGGCATTCGTATCGCGGATCTGTTGGATCGTGACGCGTTTGCGGAGAAACTCGAGCGCAATCTTGAAGAAAAAAACCGTCTGCTTGAGAAAATGTACGAGACAGAAGGATTTAAAATAGAAGATATCTTAGATGAGTATTATGAATACGGACAGCAGATTAAGAAATATGTCTGCGATACATCCGTTGTTTTAAATGATGCGCTTGATGAAGGACGACGCGTGTTATTTGAAGGCGCACAAGGGGTTATGCTTGATATCGATCAAGGAACATACCCGTTTGTTACGTCATCTAACCCGGTTGCCGGCGGAGTCACCATCGGTTCAGGTGTCGGCCCGACAAAAATCCAGCACGTAGTCGGTGTCTCAAAAGCCTATACGACTCGTGTCGGCGATGGTCCTTTCCCGACTGAGCTGAAAGACGAAATCGGCGATCAAATCCGTGAAGTCGGACGTGAATACGGAACAACAACAGGACGCCCGCGCCGTGTCGGCTGGTTTGACAGTGTCGTTGTCCGCCACGCCCGCCGTGTCAGCGGAATCACAGATCTTTCATTGAACTCAATTGACGTGTTAACAGGTATTGAAACACTGAAAATTTGTGTGGCTTACCGTTACAAAGGAGAAGTCATCGAAGAGTTCCCTGCAAGCCTTAAAGAACTTGCAGAATGTGAACCGGTTTATGAAGAAATGCCAGGCTGGACTGAGGATATCACAGGTGCGAAGAGCCTTAGCGAGCTTCCGGAAAACGCGCGCCACTATCTTGAGCGTGTGTCTCAGCTGACAGGCATTCCGCTTTCTATTTTCTCTGTCGGTCCAGACCGTTCACAGACAAATGTCCTTCGCAGCGTGTACCGTGCGAACTAAGCAGAATACCCGCAAGCCCCTGTTTTCAGGGGCTTGTTTTTTGTTTGAAAACTGCAGATAAGTTGGTCTGAGAAAAAAATATGAAAAAAAACCAAAAAAGTTATTGCCACTTCTATTTGTTCATGATATTATAAATCTCGTTGTTACGGAAACTGCTTCAATAGAGTACAAGATAAGAACTTGATCCAAGTCGTTTTGCTCTATGAAAAATCCGCATCTTAAGGAGCCATTAGCTCAGTTGGTAGAGCATCTGACTTTTAATCAGAGGGTCGAAGGTT
>NZ_JAJHVY010000034.1:0-91327 GCF_020861455.1 Bacillus sp. AF23 | reverse complement strand
CCTCACAGCCGCATGCCAGAACATGAAGAAGATTGCCACATACCTAGCCAAGCAGGGCTAGGCATGTGGGAGCGCTTTTTCTGCATCTGAAACCTGATGAATATCTAAAGAAACTGTATAAAACAAAAAAGCTTGTAGAAAAAACATCGTTTTCTCTACAAGCTGAGAATGTCTTACGAGACATTCTCTTTTTTTATTTGCCATTTCGAAAGCCAGCATATTCATTCTGTAAAAATATGAAAAAGTCTCTTAACATATCTAGAAAAATACCGATGTTAAAACTGCAAATAGAGGAGGAGATAATAAAAGTGAACACACTGGCAAACTGGAAGAAGTTTTTGCTTGTGGCCGTTATGATTTGTTTTTTGGTTCCTATTATGACAAAAGCGGATATTGCGGAGGCTGATGCAAAATCTGACCTGATCATCAGTGAAGCAAAGAAACTGCTTGGGTATAAGTATAGATACGGCGGTGAAACACCGAAAGAGGGCTTCGATTCATCTGGATTGATTCAATATGTTTTCGGTCAGGCTGATATTCATCTGCCGAGATCTGTGAACGACCAGTCAAAAGTCGGAATGGCAGTAAAGCCGGCAGATCTAAAACCAGGTGATATTTTATTTTTCAAAAAAGCGGGAAGCAGCGGGACTGCACCGACACACGCCGCTCTTTACATTGGAGACGGGCAAATGATTCACAGCACCCTATCAAAAGGGGTTATCGTAACAAACTACAAAAAAAGCAGCTATTGGAGCGGCTCTTACATTGGAGCGAAACGAGTCGCTGCCGATCCGGAGACTGCTGATGTGGCTGTTGTGCAGGAGGCCGAAAAATACCTCGGCATTCCGTACGTTTTTGGCGGAAGCACGCCGTCAGAGGGCTTCGATTGCTCAGGGCTTGTGCAATATGTCTTTAAACAGGCGCTTGACATCTATCTGCCGAGATCAGCAGAGCAGCAGTGGGCAGTAGGCGAGAAGGTGGCGCTTCAGAACATGAAACCCGGTGATGTCATCTATTTCAGCAATACGTATAAAACAGGAATTTCGCATGCCGGCATTTATGCAGGAGGCGGAAGGTTCATTCAGGCGAGCCGGTCTGAAAAAGTAACCATTTCCTACTTATCAGAGGATTATTGGAAATCTAAGATGACAGGCATCCGCCGGTTTAACAACCTGACGATTCCGAAAGAAAATCCGATTGTGTCGGAGGCGACGCTCTATATCGGGGAAGTTCCTTACAAAAAGGGCGGGGTTTCTCCAGAAACAGGATTTGATACTTCTGGCTTTATCCAATATGTTTACCAGAAAGCGGCAGGCATTTCACTGCCCCGATACGCGACGAGCCAGTATAAAGCGGGAACAAAGGTTGATAAGGCTGACCTGAAACCGGGAGACATTGTCTTTTTCCAATCAACAAGCTTAAACCCGGCCATCTATATCGGAAATGGCCAAGTCGTTCATGTCACATTAACAAATGGTGTAACCATTACCAATATGAATACGAGCACGTATTGGAAAGATAAATACGCGGGAAGTATTCGCGTGCAATAAAAAACAAAGACTCCAGAATCTCTGGAGTCTTTTCTTTATGCATATTGGCCGGATAGAAGCTGGTCTATAAAGTGGGCCACGCCATTTTCATCATTGCTTTTCGTCACGTAAGTGCTTTTTTCTTTCAGTTCATCAATCGCATTTTCCATGGCGATTCGGTGTCCTGCCACTTCGAACATGGATAAATCATTCGGACTGTCACCAATCGCATAGATATCTTGCGTCTCAATGCCGTATTTGCCGGCAAGCTCAGTCAGCGCGCGCCCTTTGCCGGAAGAGGCTGGAAGAATTTCGATAATGTGCTTTCCGGAAGAGGTTTGCGCCAGTTTTTTATGATGCTTCAGTTCTTCCTTCGCATGTCTCAGTTTTTCCATATCAAAGGAGAAGCAAAGGAGCTTGTAAATGTTTTCGCTGCCGTCGAAAATCGATTCGATATGCGGGATCGGTTTGATGCCGAACTGCTTGAACTGGGTCATGGCTCCTTTCCACAATTCATCCATGTTTTCATCTGGATTGGCGCTCCTTAAAATGTCAAGCTCTGCTTGAAGCTTAGATTCGCCGTCAAAAGGAGAAAGCAGATGGTCATCTGTATAGACCTCGAAGTAAATATTTTTTGAGAGCAGGTAATCAGCAATCGCTTTGCCGGCCTCTTGATCCATTAATGTCCGGCTGATCAGGCTATAGCCTTTGTCATGAACCGTTCCGCCATTTGCCGCGATGATAGGGATATCCAAGCCTTCCAGCAGCGCTTTAACATCAAACGTTGCTCTTCCTGTGCAAATGGTAACGAGGATACCCGCATCAAGCGCCCGCTTGATAGCCGCTCTGTTTTCATTAGAAATGATGCTTTCCTTATTCAGCAATGTACCGTCTAAATCAATTGCTATTAATTTCATATGTAGGGGAAACCTCCTTAATAATGAAGCTGCTTCGTGTAGTATGTTCAGCTTTCATACGAAACATAAACCATATAGGACAAGGCTAAACCTTACGATCCTATTTTTCAACAATGAAATATGTAAAACGGGATGGCTGCACGCCATCCCGTTCATTATACACCTAAATCGTTTTGCAGCTCTTCTTTCACTTCCTGCAGTTTTTCCTGATTCAATCTGAAATAGTAGACGCCGCCAGGCTCATAGTCATAGCCTGTCAGCTGGATGGATTCAACCGACTTCAGTGAAGTGATAAACGGGAACAAGCCAATGGCATCTTTAAGAGATAGATTCATTTTTAAGTTTTCTCCCATTGTATCCACAATATCATCATAAGCCGGAATGGAGCTAAGCGATTTTGATTTATCGATAATGGCTTTCAGCACTTCCATTTGTCTTTGTCCGCGTAAAAGGTCACTGTCGGCTTTACGTGTTCTTACGTAAGCCAGCGCTTCCTCTCCATCAAGCGTGTGTGTGCCTTGTTGAAGGACAACTTTTCCTTTTGTATCCTTTTTGATTTGCTGGATGACTTTATCGCTTTTTACGTTGACTGTAACGCCATTCAGCTCATTTACCACGTCTTCAAACGCGGTGAAGTTGCTTTCGACTACATAATCAACGGGAATATCAAGCATTTCTTCAACTGTTTTCACACTTAGATCTACGCCGCCATAGGCGTGGGCATGCGTAAACTTATCATAGCCATGGCCTGGAATATTCACATAGGCGTCGCGCGGAATGCTCAGCATTTTGGCTGTTTTTTCTTTGCGGTTAAAGGTAATCAGTACATTCGCATCACTTCTGGCCTGGTCTACCGTCTCACCGTTTTTCTCCCTGGCATCAATTCCTAAGAGCAATACAGAGAAAGAATCCTTTCCAGGATCAAACTCTTTAATCCGTTTTACAGATTGTTCTCCGCGGGCAAGACTGACGTGAGCTTCTTTAGAAGCGTTGTTCAGTTTGACATAAGCGTATGTGCCGACAGAACCTGCGGCAATGATGAGAAAAGCCATTACACCGGCTAATAATTTCACCCATTTTCTTAGGCGTCTCTTTTTCTTCTTACGTTGTGATCGTTCTTCCATATCAATACCTCACGTTTCATTAATATTTGAAGCGTACCATTCATTTTGCCGTAGGGCAACTGCTGATAAGACAATATTCGATAAAAATTCCTATATTTATATGTTTTTGTTTTTAGAGATTTATGATGATGTGCTGAATCACCTTCTATTGGACGCCACTGGGGAAAAAAATGTTTCGGTGCAGTTGAAAAAAACGCCAGTAAATTAATGGATATTAGATGTCTGTACGTCTGCATAGGTTTATTTGCCGGAAAAATAGGCTAAAAGATTTCTAAAAAACTCCGTGGACAGTACCATTGGATCACTGATTGGAGAAAGGAAGTCATTTCTATGAAGAAGCAGTCAAATATATGGCTTTATTTTTTCGGCGCTCTTGGTGGCGCTTTATACGGCTATGATACCGGCGTCATTTCGGGAGCCATTTTATTTATGAAAAAGGATTTAGGCCTCAACGCTTTTACAGAGGGACTTGTTGTCAGCTCTTTATTAATCGGAGCGATACTCGGTTCCGGAGCGGCTGGCAAGCTGACGGACCGTTTTGGCAGGAAAAAAGCGATTATGGCTGCCGCGCTGCTGTTTTGTATAGGCGGATTGGGAGTTGCGCTTGCGCCAAATACAGGAGTGATGGTGCTCTTTAGAATCATTCTGGGACTGGCAGTCGGAACATCGACAACGATCGTGCCGCTGTATTTGTCTGAGCTGGCGCCAAAAGAGAAACGGGGTGCGCTGTCGTCCCTCAACCAGCTGATGATTACGGTCGGTATCCTGCTTTCCTATATCGTCAATTACATATTTGCCGATGCGGAAGCGTGGCGCTGGATGCTTGGATTGGCTGCCGTACCATCATTGCTCCTGCTCATTGGTATTTTGTTTATGCCTGAGAGCCCGCGCTGGCTGTTTACAAATGGTGAAGAGGGCAAAGCGAAGAAAGTTCTTCAAAGATTGCGGGGAACAAAGGATATTGATCAGGAAATCGATGATATTAAAGAAGCGGAAAAAGAGGACGAAGGCGGTCTGAAGGAGCTGTTCGATCCGTGGGTGCGCCCGGCGCTGATTGCCGGATTGGGACTGGCGTTTCTGCAGCAATTTATCGGTACGAACACAATCATTTATTATGCGCCGAAGACCTTTACAAACGTCGGGTTCGGAAACTCCGCTTCTATTTTAGGAACGGTCGGAATCGGAACAGTGAATGTTCTTATGACTCTTCTCGCCATTAAAATCATTGATAAAATCGGCAGAAAGCCGCTGCTGTTATTCGGGAATGCAGGGATGGTGATCAGCTTGATCGTCCTGGCTATGGTGAATCTCTTTTTCGATAACACCCCGGCCGCATCATGGACGACAGTCATTTGCTTAGGCGTGTTTATTGTTGTGTTTGCCGTCAGCTGGGGCCCGGTTGTCTGGGTGATGCTTCCTGAACTATTTCCGCTTCATGTGAGAGGCATCGGGACTGGGGTCTCCACCTTGATGCTGCACGCTGGAACTTTGATTGTTTCACTAACCTATCCAATTTTAATGGAAGCGATCGGCATCAGCTATTTATTCCTGATTTATGCTGCGATCGGCATTATGGCGTTTCTATTTGTCCGGTTTAAAGTAACAGAGACGAAAGGAAAAAGCCTTGAAGAAATCGAGCAGGATTTGCGCGATAAAAACGGTCAGGGAGGATCGGCAGGTAAACAGCAGACAGCGGGAACGTAAATCATATTCAAAAGGGTGCTGCCAACAGGCGCACCCTTTTTGCTGCTTACCTTCCAACCGTTCCAAAATTAATGATTTTGAACGAAATATCGTATGTGAACTCTGCCTCAGTGAACGTTTCATCCCAATGCCCTTTTACTTTATTCCAGTAATCCGGGTATTGAATCCGAACGTAGTCAGATAAAAAGATAGGGTCTGCTTTATACGTATGCTGCAGCTGATCCATAATCTGCTTGATATCGTGTTTCAGCTTTTTCTCAAAAATGTTTTCCAGCTTACGCAAATAACTCTCGCTAAAAGAATTTTCTCTTGGACTTTGATCTTCTGTCAGAATGCCTGTTGTTTTGACAGAAATATGAAAGACAGGCTTTCCATTCTGAATGGCAGGTTTGATTTTTGATTTGGACTTCTTAATCTCAAATGTAATCGGAGATCCTTTTTCTTCCGCCGGCATGACGCCGCCTGGGATCGTCCCCATTACCCATGTCAGCGCTTGTGTTTCATCCGCTGAAAGAAATCCGACGAGTTTATTGCTGCCGCTTTTAATAATGCCAGCCCCGTCATACTTTGCTTTTCCCTTTTGGTTTTTCACGGCTTGAATGAGAAAACTGTAGCCGTTTTGGCAATAGATAGAAGCTCTTCCGATCCGAAGCGGTATCATAATTTTCCCGTTATATCCGCTGTTGTTTGTCAGATCAATCAGCTTTTCGGAAGGCATCGGCAGCTGCTGCTTTGGACTTCCTTCCGTGAAAATGTCTCCAGCTTCCCCTCTGGCTGCCATCAAATAGCTGCTTCTCCTCAGCTCATCATCCCGGATAAAATGGTTGAACAATTGATCGATATTTTGATTTTTCATTAGCTTTTCTCCCAAAAGAATCACTTTCAAATGATCGCTATAGATAGGAGGGTCTTTGATGGATACATCACTGACCGCTTCGAGAATGGTTTTCCCGCGGGAGGTCACATTGAC
This sequence comes from Bacillus sp. AF23, assembly GCF_020861455.1. Lineage (NCBI taxonomy): Bacteria > Bacillati > Bacillota > Bacilli > Caryophanales > Bacillaceae > Bacillus > Bacillus sp. AF23. Next base: position 85,083 of record NZ_JAJHVY010000034.1, on the reverse strand, counting down.
AAATTCCGGTTTTCCTGATGATTGGCTGTCTTCACTTTGGGGAAGAAGGTTTTGATAGGTTAATTTATACTGATGGTCATCAGTTTCATCGATAGCAAGTCCTCTGGCGAAAGACAGTTTTTCAATATTTTTGACATCCCAGCATCCGCAGAGCAGCTGCAGCATCAGAACCATTGCTGCAAGCTTTATAATTGTCTTCATTGCAGCTGACCCCTCCCCAGCTTCTTCTGTACCCAGCTCAAAAACCAGATGAGAAATGGTATGATAATGACACCTAAAAATGCATATCCGAGAAGTGAACCGTAATAAAACACGGCATTCAGATCGTCAGGAAGCATTGTGAAGAAAAATGTAACAGCCAGCAGTGCAGCAAGCAGCCACGGATTGTTTTTATTTTTTAGGTGAAAGACATCTGTTAATCCGATATGCGCGCCTTTAAAGGAGCCGAGCATACATGCAAATTGCTGAGCTGTCCAAGTCAATTGTAAAAACAGGTCAAATCGTTCAATAAAGATCCCTGGGATTTCTAATGCGTGGATGAGTGAAATGGTCGGCCACGTCACTGTTTTAGCTTCAGCCACACTCATACAGCCAATGACAATAAACAAAGTAATGCTGTAGAAAACAGTTGAGGTTGCAATGCCTAAAGCGACAGCTTTTTTAACCTTCTTCGGATCTTTCATAAAGGGAATGAGATACAAAATGACTTCAAATCCTGAAAAATATAAAAGGGTTTTAGGAAATAAAGAGAAAAAACTTTGATAGCCGCCTGCAAATACGGGTCGGATAAAATCTAACTGAAACAAACGAAAGCTAAACATCAGCAGCATCAGAAAAATAATAATAGTAATAGGAAAGATATACGCATATACCTTCGCAATGGGGTAAACGCCTCCGGCCACATGATAGATGGCAACCGCCAGAAAAATAATGACGACAACCGCCATCGGCGTGTTTTTTAATAGAAAGAATGCGACAACCTCTCCCAAGACCCGGGCTTGAAAGCATACGATACCGATAAAATAAAGGGTAATAAATAAATTCAAAAAGAAACCGATCAATTTTCCGGCTGCAATGCTGTTGAGCTCAAAAATCGTTTTTCCGCTGTTTCGTTGAAGAAAAGGCAAAAATAACAGAGCATAAATGATAAAAATAACGCCCTGAAGCAGGATCATAATCCATCCGCTCGGACTTTCGGTTTCAGCGGCTGAGCGGGGAAGGGTTAAGACACCGGCACCGATCATTGTACTGCTTACCATAATAAGCGTCTGCATAAATGTAAGCTTGTCCTCTGATTGCATCATAGCCATCACCTTTGTCTGATTTTATCTTTTGTGTCTTTACGGGTAGGTCTCCTTTTTAAAAATAGGGTAGGGATGCGAATCACAGTGTCCTTTAAATCTTGTCCGGGCTGTGCCATTATGGGAATAATGTAATCTTGGCCAAAGCTTTTCAGTCGCATCAAGTGGCCGATCACAAACAGAAAGACCATGATGACGCCATACATGCCAAGTATCGCGGCACTTATCATACCCGCGATGCGAATAATCCGCAGCGGAAAGTTAAAGGCGTATGAAGGAACGGTGAATGATGCCAATGCGGTAATTGATACAACTATGACCATCAGTGCGCTGACGATTTGCGCCTGTACGGCTGCCTGTCCAATGACAACGCCTCCAATAAGCCCAATCGTCTGCCCGATCGGTTTTGGCAATCTTAAACCGGCTTCCCTGATCAGTTCTATCGTAAATATCATAATAAAGGCTTCGACAAAAGGCGGAAAGGGCACATTCAGCCTGCTGCCCGCAATCGAAATGGCCATTCTCGTCGGCAAAAGACCGGTGTGGAAGGAAACGAGAGAAATATATAAGCCGGGCAAATAAATGGTAATCAGGATGCTTGAATAACGAAGCAAACGAATAAGAGACATTGTAATCCAGCGCTGGCTGTAATCATCTGGTGAATGAATAAATTCATCCACCGTTGCCGGTACAATCAATGCAAATGGTGTACCATCTACTAATATGGAGACCCGTCCTTCTAACAATGAGCTTTCTACACGATCAGGCCGTTCAGTGCTTAAGATCGTGGGAAAGATTGAAAAGGGTTCATCTTCAATGAGCTGTTCAAGTGTGCCTGATTCCGGCAAATCATCTGTCGTGATGGATTTCAGCCGTTTAAACACTTCTTTTATGACATAATCAGGTGCAATATCCTGAATATAAGCGACAGCTATCTTTTTTTTCGTCCTTTTGCCTATTGTCATTTCTTTTATGACGAGATTAGGGTCACTCGTCCGCTCTCGCAAAAGTGCCGTGTTTGTCCGCAGTTTTTCAATAAAGCCAATCTTCGGCCCGCGTTCCACGATTTCTGAGGAAGGCTCTTCAAGGTTGCGCGTCATTAACGTTTTCGTGTCAAATGCCAGCCCCGCGCTGTAACCGTCGGCCAGCAAAATGGTATGTCCGGTAAAAATGAGCTGCTGTATTTCTTTTATTGTAGAAACAACGCTGTGATGATAGCCGAAAAAGAAAGCGGATAAATCTTCAATCAAGCCTTCTTTTTGAGCTAATGATTCTTTTTGTAAAGGAGAAATGACGTATTGCGCCAGAAGCTTATTTTCTGTCAAACCGTCAATATACAGCAGGCAAGCCTTCTGTCTGCTGTCTCCGAAAGAAAACGTATAAAACACGATATCGTCGTTTTGCCCCAATTTTTTTTTCAGTGTTTCTATATTGTGCTGGAGATCAGAGTCGATTTGCATAGTTTCTCTCCTTTATAAAAACATATTGACGGTTTTTCTTAATTTGTATCAAAAAAGGAGAATTATTCTTCATAAGGAAAAGGCTGAAACAAACCTTCTTTTGAAAGTGATATAATAAAAAGGAAGCGTTTTCTCGAAAAGGGGTCATTGATACATAATGCTTTGTACATATGTTGACATTGAAAAGCAGACAGACATAGGGGCGTTTGTAAGGGGCACGCATCGGGAAAATAATGATCAGCCATTTAAAGGGGAGGGGTACGGATCATGACGCAATCACCGATTTTTTTCAAGCCAGTGTTTAAAGAAAGAATCTGGGGCGGCACCGCTTTACGCGATGTCTTCGGGTATGACATTCCATCAGAAACAACAGGGGAGTGCTGGGCCATTTCCGCTCATCCAAAAGGACCGAGCACTGTTGCGAATGGCCCGTATAAAGGAAAGACATTGACCGAGCTTTGGGATGAGCACCGGGAATTGTTCGGAGGCGTGGAGGGAGACCGGTTCCCGTTACTGACGAAGCTGCTGGACGTAAAAGAAGATACGTCAATTAAAGTCCATCCCGATGATTATTACGCTGGAGAGAACGAACAGGGAGAACTCGGCAAGACGGAGTGCTGGTATATTATTGACTGCAAAGAAAATGCAGAGATCATTTACGGACATACGGCCCGTTCAAAAACTGAGCTTGTCACAATGATTAACAGCGGTGACTGGGAAGGCCTGCTGCGAAGAATCAAGATTAAGCCGGGTGATTTCTATTATGTGCCGAGCGGTACGATACACGCTTTATGCAAAGGAACGCTTGTGTTAGAGACCCAGCAAAATTCAGATGCCACATATCGGGTCTGCGACTATGACCGTCTCGAACTAAGCGGCAAGCCAAGGGAGCTTCATTTTGCAAAAGCCATTAACGCGGCGACCGTTCCCCATGTGGACGGATATATAGACGAATCAACCGAATCAAGAAAAGGAATAACAATTAAAACGTTTGTCCAAGGGGAATACTTTTCCGTCTATAAATGGGACATTAATGGAGAGGCTGAGCTTTCGCAGGATGAGAGCTTCTTGATATGCAGTGTAATAGAAGGAAGCGGTTCGCTTACGTATGGAAGAGAAACATGCCCGCTTAAAAAGGGTAATCACTTTATTTTGCCTTACAATATGTCCGACTTCACAATTAAAGGCACATGCACATTGATTGTGTCACACATGTAAACTTAATCTCACTTAGAGATTAAGTTTTTTATTTTTCAAAAATGGAATGGATTGACCTATAAATAGAGCATACGCGTGCCGATAAATAAACTAGTTTTATATACTCATTGAATAAGAAAGAGGAGAAGGAATGAAAAAGAGATTAATCGCACCGATGCTTCTGTCCGCCGCGTCCCTTGCCTTTTTTACCATAACCGGCTCTGCACAGGCTGCAGCGTATACGGACTACTCGATTTATAAGGTGGAGCCGGCAAAAACATTCAGCACAGAAAGCCAAGCCTCTCAGGCCGCCGCCAAATTGGAAAAAGACACAGGCTGGGATGCCTCCTATCAGGCTTCAGGCACAACAGCAACCTACCAAATTACCGCTACAGGCATACATAGCGAAGCACAAGCTAAAACCGTGCTGAGCGGACTGACAAAACAGACAGCCATTACAGGCACAACCAGTCCAGTCGGCAGCAAACAGCCGTATATGACCATCACATCCGACGCAATATCAAGTGAAAAACAGGCCAACACCCTGCTGGCCAAGCTTAAGCAGGAAACAGGGGTATCCGGCGCTGTGAAGATGTCCGGCACAGCCCAGTTTTACATGAACGTGGTTACCTCGGAAATAGCAGAAGAGACGAGGGTCAAGGAGCTTATCCAAGGCCTGACAAAGAAAACGGGGATAAAAAGCACGTACCAGCCCGTTACACATGAAGTGTCTGTAACAAGCATTCAATCAGGCGCTATTATCGGAGACAGCAAGGCTGCCCAAGTCAAAAACGCATTCCAAAAAGAATCAGGACTGAAGGCATCATTAAAAGAAACAGCGAAAGGCCAAGCCTATTACACGTTTACAACAGCCTCTATATCAGGTGAAGCAAACGCCAAGACTTTGTTACAGCAGCTGAAACAAAGTACCGGAATTACGGGAAGCTACAAGTCAATCAATCAAAAAACAACAGCAGACGTATACAATGTCCAATCGGCTTATTTCAATGGGCTGAATACAGTGAAGGATGCCATCAGCCAAATCAAGAAAAACACTGGGGTGTCCGGATATTATCAAAAGGTCGGCAAAAGCACATCATATACGGTAAACATGAAGAATTTGACAAAACAGCAGCTTCAAAAGGTCGACGCATTCTTCAAAAAGAAAAAATGGCATTACACGTCATCTGCCGTGAAAAAAACGGCAACGTCATCTGCCTATCAAATTACGACTGCACAGATTTTAGGTGAGCAGCAGGCCAACAAAGCTGCGGCCTTCTTCACACAGAAAAAAGTAAAGGCAACGAAAAAAGCGACTGGAAAAAAAGCCGAAAACCAATATCAGCTCATTTCTGAAGAAACAACAGACCAAGCAAAAGTTACAAAAGGTTTGAACGTTTTAAAGAAAAATAAGCTAAGTGCTGCAGCAAAAACAGTAAAAAAACAAACTGCAAACACGTTTAAAATTACAACTGAATCTCTGCTGGAAGCGGCTAAAGTCAATGAAGCCATCACGTTCTTTAAATCGAATCAGATTTCAGCCGCAAGCAAAAAAACGGGTCAGACAGCAGGAAGTAAATATCAAATCACCACTGAGGCGATCATTAGCCAAGAGGACATCGATCGTGTACTTGCTTTTTTCAAAAAAAATAACGCCTCTGGCACAGCTGTGAAAACAGGCGCGACAGCATATACACAATACAAAATCCTGACATCTCAGCTCAGCAGCAAAACAGCATTGAACAATGGACTGAACTATTTTAAAGCTCTACAGTTAAGCGCGAACTACACGACCAAAAGCAACACGCTTTATAAAATTAGCCTTAACGAGCAATTCACAGGCAATAGCGCAGCTTCAGCGGCATCAGCGAAGCTGAAACAATTATATGGATGGACATCATCCACTGTAAAAATAAAGAACGGTCCGCAAATCATGAAAACGAATTATAATCTCTCGCTTCGTGATATGGTTCAAAAACAAATGAAAGTCAGCCCGCAAACCGACGGTGCAGCTTACGTATCACTCACGTATATCAATACAGCAACCTCAACGGTTACAGCTGATGTACTCAACATCCGGTCAACGCCGGCAGTCAGTCCGACGAACGTCATCGGCCAATTAAAAAAAGGCGATAAAGTGAAAATCATCGGCCAGACAAACGGGTGGGCTAAAATCAATATGGGGTGGAGAAACGCTAGCAGCGATGAAGTAGGACAATACGTTGACCCGAACAACTTTTCCAAGGACAGCAAATACTACTTCCAATTTCTTAAGCTGTCACAGACAGCCGGCCTCAGCGTTGCCGAAGTCAATCAGAAAGTGCTTGCGGGCAAAGGCATACTGACAGGGAAAGCAAAGGCATTTATCGATGCCGCAACTAAGTACAGCATCAACGAGCTATATTTAATCTCACACGCTCTCCTTGAAACAGGCAACGGAACATCCGATTTGGCCAATGGTTTAACCTATAACGGAAGAACCGTTTATAACATGTACGGAATCGGCGCATACGATAGCAACCCGAACTACTACGGCGCCAAATACGCATACGAGCAAGGCTGGTTCACACCAGAAGCCGCCATTATCGGGGGCGCCAAGTTCATAGGCTCATCCTACATTCATAACACAGCCTACAATCAAGACACGCTATACAAGATGAGATGGTCAGCCACAGCTGCACACCAATACGCAACAGATATCGGCTGGGCGTACAAACAAGTAAACCGCATGTATAGCCTGTATTCATTACTGGATGGGTACACATTGTATTATGATGTTCCGGAGTATCGATAAATAGCAACTGAAAAACTTATGAATTGGTATGCAATCTCTATTTGTTATCTTTTTATTTTTTCTAAAATAGGCTGAAGCTCTGTATGTATGCTTCAGCCTATTTTTAATTTCATACTTCAATCTTGTCAGCAACAATCATAAATACGCTCATTCTTGAACCATTTGGAATGGCAGCATCATCAGGTCTAATTTTTGTGTTTCCTTTGATAAAACCTATCTCAAGAACATTTGATTTTTCACCGCCGGCAAAATACCAAGACCCCATGCGGATATCCTTCTGTTTTAAACGAAAATCTCCCTCTATTGCTTGATGGAGTAAACTGATATAGCGTTCATTTAAATTAACTTGGAGGTTTCCCTCTGTATTGATAGTAATATTTTGGACTACATTTGATGTGTATGATGGTAAATAACCTGAAGCTGGAACCACCCATTTTTTATTTTGGGCATTATATTCTAATATGAATGTTTGAATAAAAGGTTGGAATCTCTCTGGTGATTTTTCTTGATGACCGACCGTTTTTAATAAAGGAGTCCGAATGATAGGTACGTGATTCATAAAATTTTCATAAGAGTGGTACGCATAAATTCTGCTTATTCTACTGCCTTCCTTACCGCTGGTGATTCCTACCATCAGAGATTTTGCTCCAGTTTCGGGATTAGTGTACATGCAAATCCCTTCAGGTTCACGGAAATTATTTTCATATCGATAAGAAAGGTCACTGCCAACAGTAATTTCTTTCTGTAACAAAATCTTACCGGAAGTATCGAACACAGTAATGAGGTTGGGAAACGTTTTGCTGTTAGTATCTCCTGTATACCAATATAAATATCCGTCATCTAAAAAGAACCCTTGTAAGTAATGAAGTTCTTCAGGAATGTTTATCGTATATAGAGGGTTATTTTTATTTGCTATTGCATCGTCCAGGTTAAAGACTGTAACCCATTGTTTCTTATTGACTGTATCATATTGTCTGAGTGCCAGCTGTCTATTTTTCATATCAAGTGCAGGTGTAACCCTATGATTTAAAGGGAGATTAGAGAAGCGCTGAAGTTCCTTGGAATTTTCGTCTAAAGTAGCACCAGCTTTATATGGAAAGCAAACTAAATCACTATTATCTGTTTCATTCGGTCTATCGTATAGTGACCAGATATAAATGGTGCCGTTTCGGTTTTCAATCCCGATATTTGTACCGTGTCCTCCATGTTTCAATAGCATGCTGTCTAATTGCAATCCCTCAAAAGAAAGACGGGTTATCCGAAAGCTTTGAGGGCTTCCGCCTCCCATCCCGGTTGCCACTTGTGTCGTATAAATTTGATGATTTTTTTCGTCGAAATTAAATGATTGAAGGACCGTTTTGTCAGCAACACGAAGTTCAGTAAATAATTTAGGAGTTATTTTTGTGAAATTAAACAGTTCTTTTTGGGCCATATGTTCATCACCTCTATCAATTTTTGCTGCCACCAGAAGCAACTATTTATATTAAAGCAAACACATGTTCGGTAGTCAAGAGAAAAAAGAACACTTGTTCTGTTTTTGAACAAGTGTTAAACAAATGTATTATATTTGATCTTTTATAAATTGTAATAGGTTCTTACTGGAGTTTCCTCTAGAATACATATTCCACTTTGCTGAAAAATCTTTAATTGCGGGAATATTAAAGGAAGCTCTGAGGATTTCATTCAGCAATGACTGACTGTCATAACAGGCTCTTCCCGGTATGACTGAAAGATAATTATCAATCAACCCACGTTCTTCATTATATTTCTTAAAATCATATGTGTAGAAAAGAATCGGCTTATTTAAAATAGAATATTCAAATGGAACGGAAGAGTAGTCAGTGATTAATATGTCTGCCGTTATGAGCAAATCATACAAAGAGTAATCTGAAACATTTTTAATATAATGACTAGAAGAGGTAAAGGCTATATTGATTTGGACTGCGGGATGCAGTTTAACGTATAAAACATATTCTCCGTTTAACTGATGAATGAGTTGCTCTTCGGTTAAAGGCAATTGTATTGCGTTCATATCATAATCTCTAAAAGTCGGTGCGTAGAGAATGATTTTCTTTTTGTTTTTTTGAAAATCAGCATTCTTCTTTTTGCTATCAGTGTAATATGGATCAGTTAAAGGCACACCTGTTCTTAATAATTGATGATCCTTTACTCCAAAAGATTTCTTAAAGATATCTGCCATTTCTTCAGAGCCAACGGTTATATAATCAAAAGACCTGTATACCTTTTTGAACCTTTTCAAATCAGTTTGTGTTCGTTGCAGGTTTGTTATATCCTCTAAACCAAATTTTTTTAAAGAGCCGTTTGCGTGCCAGACTTGGATACACTTGGTTTGAGGCCGTTTATTTAGCACGCTTGTTAACAAGAAGTAATTATCTGTAAGAACGACTTTACTGCTAAACATGAGATAAACGGCTCTAAAAAGATGAAAAGGACTTTTTTCTTTTAAAGAATATGTTTGGATCTGAGAAAATCTCTCGGCTATAGAGGATGCCTGCTGTGTATATAAAATGTTTAAAGTGAATGGGTACTGTTTTCGTTCATATTCCTCCAAAATCGCTTTTGCGTTTGCTTCAAACGAGATAAGCAGTGTTACATTATTCCTTGGTTTAACCCATTGCAGAAAAAAGGCGATTGCTGATAACAAATACAGATAGCAATTCGCCAATAATGATCTTATTTTCATTTTTATCAATCCACTTGTTTATATATTTTCGTTTATAACTGTTTTGTATGATCTTTTTCAGGTTTCGGATAAAAAGTCTTTCCGGTTTTTTCTTCCTTTAAAACAGCTAAAGCGTATTTTGGAATGCTGAGCATTCTTTTCCAGCGCCATGGATTTGTCACTAAACGATAAAGCCATTCCAAATTTAAACGAATCATCCAGGAAGGAGCCCGTTTGACATTGCCGCTAAACACATCAAAGCTTCCGCCGAGTCCTATTGAAACAGCCTGAGGGAATAAATGTCTGTAGTTATGAATGAAATTTTCCTGATGAGGGTATCCTAATGCTACGAATACCATATCTGGCTTTGCATTTGCAATTTGTTTTGCTACTTTGGCTCTGTCTTGGACATATCCATCTGAATAGCCCGTGATTTGTATATTTGGATATTCAGAAGAAATTTTGGATACGACATTCTCTATAACATTTTTCTTCGCACCGTATAGAAATATACGTTTTTTCTTTTTGTTAGCAATGCCGAGCAACTCTTTAAACACGTCGAATCCTGCGATTCGGGAGTGAAGTCTGCTGTTAGTCAATCGGGACATCATGACTACTCCAATGCCATCAGGCAAAATAAAGTTTGAAGAGGACAATACATTAAAGTAATCTCTATCTTTAATAGCCGCATATCCTATTTCGGGATTTACCGTAGAAATAAATGCCCCGATTTCCTGATCAATATAATGTTGTTCAAGGTGGTTCATGAAGGATGTGAGGTCGCTGTTTACATAAGAAATATGATGAATAGTTTCAGTTTGCATGTCCGGATCCTCCTTCCCTTAATAAAATCTACTTATATAGCTAAAATCCCAAGAGATAAAAAAACAAAATAACCTACCGTATATTTTAACATAAAACCCGAACAATGGCTTAACATTATCTTTACATTAAATTTAAATATGTTTCCATTTTTACAATTGGATGAACAAATGAACGATAATCCTTGCTACCAAGGGAGTTTTAGTTTGTTTACATATTTTGGATTGTTTTTCTCTGCATGAGCACTTAACCTTTTGTGGGCTGTATGCTATAATTAGTGATCAGTGAAGACATACGAGAAATATGTCGATATAAGGAATGTAAACAAAATAGTTGCCCAGGGTATTTAGAATTCAATCGCTAACGACGGTAGTGTTTTTAATATTGTTTTTTTAACATTAGGAAGGAGAGTTTCTCTAAATGAAGAAAGTCATCACTTACGGAACTTTTGATTTATTGCATTGGGGTCATATTAAATTGCTTGAACGTGCAAAGCAACTTGGTGATTATTTAGTTGTTGCTATTTCAACGGATGAATTTAACTTACAAAAGCAAAAAAAGGCTTATCATAGCTACGAGCACCGTAAATTAATTTTAGAAACTATTCGGTATGTTGATGAAGTGATTCCTGAAAAAAGCTGGGAACAAAAAAAGCAGGATATTATTGATCATAATATAGATGTTTTTGTTATGGGGGATGACTGGGAAGGTAAATTCGACTTCCTTAAAGATCAGTGTGAGGTTATCTACCTTCCTCGAACTGAAGGCATCTCTACAACAAAGATTAAAGAGGAAATTGCTGGTATATAATTTGGGGTCCTGATATCATTGGCTTAATATCTAAAAAAGTACTTCTTATTGAAATAAGAAGTACTTTTTGATGCTTACATTGATTTTTATACAAATGTATCCGGGAAGATATCAATTTCAATGAGCATACATTCTAGGAGCCGAAGGGAGTAAGAAATGTCTTTACATGCGGTGAGTGAATTTAATATAAAACAAAAAATACCTGACATGAATTATTATTTTATTTCTGGCGGCCTGCCGAGTAATTACGGAGGTCTGACAAAGTCACTGTTATTGCGCTCAAAATTATTTGGAGAAGAATGTAACAGAAAAACATTTTTTTTAACGTTTCGCTTTGATCTTGAATTGGCTTCTAAAAAGCAGGATTTGTATAAAAACGGTAAGATCGATGAAAAATATACTAGCGTTATAAATCTGTATGATGATTTCTTAAGTGTGAAAACAAATGGGAAAAGATCATATGAGGAAAAATTAGGGCTGGAACAGATAAAAAAACAAGTAGGTATGGGGAAATTCGCCAAAACTGTATCGAGGCTATTTGGCAAAAGAAACAGTGAAATTTCTGTAACTTATTATGCTGACGGTAAGACAATCCGTTATGTTGATTATTGGAATGACAAAAGTCAGCTTATAAAGCGAGAAGAATATACAAAAAACGGCGGTCTAGCACTTGTTACTCATTATGATGAGCAATTAAATAAGATGTTTTTGCAGGAATATGTCAATAATAAAAATCAAGTTTATTTAGACAAGCACTATGTATGGAACAGTGAAGAGAAGGATATTCAATTCTCACATTTCACTTGGTATTCTTTAGAGGGCGAGAAAAAAGTTAAAGACGAATCGGAACTGCGTCAATTTTGGATAGATTATTTACAAAATGAAAACGATGTACCGAAGCTGTTCCTAGTTGATAGCCGGCCTCAGGATAAGCATGTTTTCAAAATGAAGAAATCACCTTCTGCTTATTATGGAGCTATCATTCATAATAAACATTACGGCAATCATAAATACCAAATTAAAGGCCGTTACAAAGAGGTATTCAGTCAAATGTATAATCTGGATGCCATCTTTTTTATAACTGAAGAGCAAATAGACGATTTCAGATTAATCTCAGGAGATCAAGAGACGTTTTTCTTTACTCCGCATACAATTGATAAGCCGCTTAATCCTAATGTATTGAATGTGCCGAGTGAAAAATACAAAGCTGTCATTATTTCAAGACTCGCATCAATGAAGAATCTAACACATGCAGTAAAAGCTTTTAGCTTAGTAGTGAAAGAAATTCCCGAAGCTAAACTAGATATATTCGGATCTGGTGAAGATTTTGAAAAAATAAAAAAAGAGATTGAAGAGCATAAACTTCAGAATAACGTCTTTTTGAAAGGTTATACAAATAATCCGGACTTGGAGTTTCAGAAAGCGTGGCTTACGATATCAACCTCCCACTTTGAAGGATTCGGTCTCTCAAATATGGAGGCGCTAAGCAATGGGTGTCCTGTTGTAACGTATGATTATGATTATGGAGCAAGGAGTCTTGTAACTGACGGTGTCAATGGATATGTCATTGAGCAGTATAATATAGAAAAACTGGCTGAGGGCATCATCGCTTTAATGAGAGATGAAAAAACTCATCAGGAATTCTCAGAACAAGCTTTTAAAATGGCTGAGAAATATTCAAGATCCAACTATATTGGAAATTGGGGTTATGCATTGAACCGAATGATTGACGTTCGTGAAGAAAAAGCAATGCTCTTTAAAAAGATAGGGAAAAAAGAGCTGCCAATCAGTTCATATACTAAGGATCAGGATAAGGTTGAACTTGAACTTGACCCTCACACTCAGGAAGACTTAGTTAAACAAATAAGCTTAGTGGGCTTGGACAGAAAGAACAAGGCTGAGATTATTAATATTCCCTTACTAAATGACAGTCATTTTAGAATTGACCTGAAAAAAGATATTAATATTGAAAAAATAGCAGCTAACAAAACTCAGGTCATTGATTTTTATATTCGTTTTATTGGAACTAATCATATAAAAATCATGCGCAGGGTTTCGAGTGAAGAAATAAAGTTTGACAGGAATCATGTGATGACGGATCTTGGTTATTGCATAGAACCCTATACAACAGTAAAAGGTAATTTCTCTTGGAAATTAACGGAGCTGAAAGAAGGTTAATACCCTTAAAGGATGCAGTGCTGTTATTGTGAACCTTATATAAGGAAGCAGTAAGGTAAGAGCTTTTATACAGAGGAGCAGACAATAGTAATGAGTGAAAATACTGTGATTAAATGTATTTTGAAAAGCTTGAAAAACAGATTAGGTAAACTGGAATTGTCGATTGTTATTGATACTGAACAACAACTTTTAGAGAATCAAGAATTATTTTTAAAGTTAAAAGAGAGACGTTCAGGTACAGAAGCTGAATTTATGCTTCAAAATACTGATTTATTGGAGTACAAAGCAGATATTGATGTTCATCTTTTGCCTATGCCGCTTGAAATGGGCCAAACGTATGACTTTTATGTAGTATTTGGCGAAAAAAACGAAGATACAGAACCGCAACAGCCGCAAGAAAAGCGTCTTTCTGCTGAAGTAGATGCGGTTGAGCTTGCATTTCATATTGATCAAACAACCGAACTTTTGGTTTTACCATATAAAACTGATAAAGGCAATTTTTCAGTAAAGGTAAAAAGGGAAGCCAAAATTGTAAGGTTTGACGACATAGGGATTAATTCTGAAGAAATTACCCTAAAGGGTTATGCGGGTTATCTGAGTTCTGAAAATCAATATCAAATAAAAGACATGAATCTTATCATGAAAAAGGGCGGAGAAACGCCGGTTGAGGAAAAGTTTCCATTGCAGCTTGAAAGAAAAATGCAAGGGATTGACCAAATCAGAGAAGACGGTTTTATGCCGCAATTATATCATTTTGAAGTGAAAGTTCCTTTAAAAGAAATTTCTTTCTCCATCGAAAAACGTTTTGTTTACCGTTTATTTATGGAGTATGTATGTACTGATGAAGAAAAAACGGAAATTGTGTTTAACAGCACTGCTTTGGTTTTAGGGGACCGGAAAAATAAACTAAAAGGTTTAGTGAGCGTTGTGAAATCGGAAAACGGGCCGATTCGTTATGAGATTTTCAAGAAGAAAAAGAAACAAACTGTATGCATCAGAGTCAACGACTATAGCATGAACACAAGGATTAAGTACTTTGTTAAAGGCAAAAAGAAACGGTTTGTATCAAAAATCAAAAAACTAACAAAGTTGAGAAACAGGTTCATCACTAAAACTTACAAATCACTATTTATGATGGCCAGCAAGATGCCCGTTAAACGAAAAACAATTATTTTTGAAAGTTTTAACGGAAAACAATACAGTTGTAGTCCGAGAGCAATTTATGAATATATGCGGGAAAACCATCCTGAGTACAAAATGTACTGGAGTGTAAACAAACAATATTCAGCTCCATTTGATGAAAAGAAAATTCCTTATATCAACCGACTTTCGATAAAATGGCTTTTTGCTATGGCGAGGGCGGAGTACTGGATTGTTAACAGCAGGCTTCCATTATGGATTCCAAAACCTGAACACACGACATATGTACAAACATGGCATGGAACGCCGTTGAAAAGATTGGCAATGGATATGGAAGAAGTGCATATGCCTGGAACAAATACAAAGAAATATAAGAGGAATTTTATAAGGGAAGCTTCTAATTGGGACTATTTAGTTTCCCCTAATGCATATTCATCTGAAATTTTTGCCCGGGCATTTCAGTTTAACAAAACGATGATTGAGTCTGGTTATCCAAGAAATGATTTCCTTCATAATGATAATAATGAAGAAACAATATCTGCGATTAAAAGCAGATTGGACATTCCAAGTGATAAAAAAGTAATTTTATATGCCCCTACATGGAGAGATGATCAATTCTATGCAAAAGGACGCTATAAATTTGACCTTGATTTAGATTTGAATCAGCTAAGACAAGAACTAGGAAATGAATATATCGTTATTTTAAGAATGCATTATCTTGTAGCTGAGAATTTTGATTTGGGGCCTTATGAAGGTTTTGCGTTTGATTTTTCTGCTTATGAGGATATTCGTGAATTGTATATGATTTCTGATTTGCTAATTACTGATTATTCTTCTGTATTCTTTGATTATGCAAATTTAAAACGGCCAATGCTTTTCTTTGTACCTGATATTGAAACTTATCGTGATAAGCTGAGAGGTTTCTACTTTGATTTTGAAAAGGATGCACCGGGTCCATTAGTGAAAACAACTGAAGAAACCATTGAGGCTATTAAGGAAATTGCATCACCTGATTACGAATTACCAATTTCATTCGGACCTTTCTATGATAAGTTCTGTTACTTAGAATCAGGACGTTCATCTGAAAAAGTAGTAAATACTGTATTTAGAGCAGAGTAAATACTGGTATTTTTTAAGATCTGAAAGCTGTCGAAGTCTCGGCAGCTTTTTGACACTTATTGAGAAGTGAAAAAAAATGCAGGATCTGTTACAATTATCAGCGGTGCTTTCAATTTCTTAAACAGAAAGATTTCCAAAAATCAACTAAGTCTAAGGAAGATAAAAAATGAATGATTTATTGCGAATACTGAGAGAGCAAATAACGTCATTTCCTTTAATTTTAAGATTGGCGGCTTATGAAACGAAATCTAAATATCAAATGAATTACTTGGGTGTTCTTTGGCAGTTTTTAAACCCGCTTATCCAAATGCTTGCCTACTGGTTTGTATTTGGCATGGGAATTAGAAAAGGGGGGCCTGTTGCGACCGCAGCCGGTGAAGTGCCTTTCATTGTTTGGATGCTGGCAGGATTAATTCCCTGGTTTTTCATCAGTCCAACTATACTAGATGGCTCAAATAGTGTATTTAAGCGGATTAAGATGGTAGCTAAAATGAATTTTCCGATTAGTTCTCTGCCTTCAGTCGCCATTGCTTCCAACTTATTTAGCTATTTTATTATGATGGTGGTTTTTATCATTGTACTGTTAGTTAACGGAATATATCCAAGTTTGCATTGGTTACAATATATTTACTACTTTATTTGCTTGATTGCCTTTATGTTTTCTTTTAGTTTGTTTAATTCAACAATCAGCGTGCTGGTAAGGGATTATCAGTTTTTACTTCAAGCTGTAACAAGGCTTTTGTTTTTCTTGTTACCAATTTTTTGGGATATTAATTCGAAACTCGGTCAGAATCATCCCGAATTATTACCTGTTTTGAAGCTGAATCCGCTTTTCTATATTATTGAGGGTTTCCGGAACAGCTTCTTAGACGGCCAATGGTTCTTCCAAGACATAAAATACACGCTGTATTTCTGGCTGTTCACTTTTCTTTTATTAACAGTAGGTTCTATCCTGCACATGAAATTCAGAGACAAGTTTGTTGACTTTCTTTAATACGTAAGGAGATTGTACGATGAAACTAAAAGTTTCGTTTCGAAATGTTTCAAAGCAGTATCATTTGTATAAAAAACAATCGGACAAGATTAAAGGATTGTTTTTTCCGGCTAAGGATAATGGTTTTTTTGCTGTGCGGAATGTCTCCTTTGACGTGTATGAGGGAGAAACAATCGGCTTTGTAGGGATAAACGGGTCGGGGAAATCGACCATGTCTAACCTGCTGGCTAAAATTATTCCGCCGACCAGCGGTGAAATTGAAATGAACGGCCAGCCGTCGCTGATTGCGATTGCGGCCGGTTTAAATAATCAATTAACGGGCCGGGACAACGTCCGGCTCAAGTGTTTGATGATGGGTCTAACAAACAAAGAAATTGATGACATGTATGACAGTATCGTTGAATTTGCGGAGATTGGCGATTTTATTAATCAGCCGGTTAAAAACTATTCCAGCGGGATGAAATCGCGTCTCGGTTTCGCGATTTCCGTTCATATTGATCCGGATATTTTAATTATTGATGAAGCGCTCTCCGTAGGAGACCAAACGTTTTATCAGAAATGTGTAGACAGAATTAATGAGTTTAAAAAACAAGGCAAAACCATTTTCTTTGTCAGCCATTCCATCGGCCAGATTGAGAAAATGTGTGACCGTGTTGCTTGGATGCATTACGGCGAACTTCGGATGTTTGATGATACAAAAACCGTTGTGAAAGAGTACAAAGCATTTATTGACTGGTTTAATAAGCTCTCGAAAAAAGAAAAAGAAACATATAAAAAAGAGCAGACGGAAGAGCGCAAGAAAGAAGATCCTGAAGCTTTTGCCCGTTTCCGCAAAAAGAAGAAAAAGCCAAAATCACTGGCCAACGCAGTACAAATTGCGATTTTATCTATCTTGTTAGTTTTTGTTGCGGGCACGATGTTCTTTGATGCCCCGCTTCGAACGATTGCCTCGTTTGGCGCAATTCCGCAGAATGAAGTCAAGAATCATCATAGCGATGCAAAGGGTAAGATGGAGGAAAGCCTAACTGCAATGAATAAAAAAGGCTTTATAGCTGATGAAGAAGTGACAGTCTATAAAGACCTAGATCTGAAAAAGAAGGCCGGTGTTACACTGCCTTTTGGTACTGCAGTGACGGTAAGCGCAAAAGGCAAACAAGCAGCAAAGGTTAAGTTTCACGGACATTCTTATTTTGTAAAACAGAATGCTGTTGCGACTGATGTGAAGAAGGCGGAATTGCCGGCTTCTGCTTTTACACCCCATGTCCAGCAAAACGCAGCAGCTTCCTATGAATACTTCCTAAAGTTCCTCGGAGACAGCAGTGACGGTATTCAATCGAAACTGAACGGCTTTACAGAAGGAGAAACAGCTGACGGCAGAAAGACTTTGGATTTTGATTATGAAAAGATCAGCTATGTATTGGAAGATAATAAAGCTTCACAGCTTATCTTTCACAACATTTCTCCCGTTACTCCAGCGTCATTATCATTAAGTGATGGAGATGTATTGTATGACAGCAGCAAGAATCGTTTTCTTGTGAATACAGCAAATCAGATCTTTGCAGTTGATAATGAAGAGCATACGCTGACCTTGATGTCGAAATAATAAAAAGGCTATTGGATGGATGTCCAATAGCCTTTTATGTTTAGATTTCTTCTTTGTTTAATAAGTTTTCCATGAATGGAACGAGCTGTCCGCGGAGTTTTTTATCTTGCATCGCAAATTCAAGAGTTGTTGTGATAAAACCAAGCTTTTCACCAACATCATAGCGTTTGCCTTCAAAATCGTAAGCAAACACTCAATATCATTCAGCTTTTGGATGGCGTCTGTCAGCTGAATTTCTCCACCTGCGCCAACCTGCTGCTCCTCTAAGTACATGATGATCTCAGGTGTGAATACGTAACGGCCTAAGATGGCAAGGTTAGAAGGTGCTGTGCCTTTTGGCGGTTTCTCAACGAAGTTTATCACCTGGTAACGGCGGCCTTCACTTGTTTTCACCCATTAATTATCGCAATCCTAGTGTTTCTACCTGAACAATATCGTTTCCAAGCAAGCAAACGGCTCATATCGGATAAAGTTGCACGAGCACCAGACAGTGCGTCCGAGTCCTTTAGTCTCCTTCAGGCGGATATTAGTGACTGTCAGCCAGATTAGAAGCATTTTTCACTTTTTCAAGAAGTTCGGTTTTTCCTTTATCTAATTGATGAATGGGTTTCCTTTTGTATTGTATCAACCCTCCTTTTCATCTAGATGTCTATAAAAAACACGTCTCATTCGTATAGTTTGATTAAAGTCTCTTTGCCTGAAGACATTTTACTCACAAAAATTTTTTGGGACTTTTAACATTCACATTACAATTCCTTCACGTTTTGACGATGAATTAATATGAGGAGGGCTTACAAAATAAACGATGCAGCAGAAAGAGAATCGTTTTACTCAAAAATGCGACAAAAGAATCGATTATTCCCAAAAAGAAAACTTGTTATAATGAGTATGAATGAGACATTAGGCCTGGAAAATTTATACATAACGTAGATACCAAAAAATGCTGATGATTGACATTTTTAAAGAGCCTTAACTTTTATAGGAACTTATGCTATTATTGTTCATTATTAATGGTTCGTAAGAAATATGTCAAAATGATAAAAAATCTGTTAGGTTTTTGGTTTTTTTCTGGTACTCTCAGCTGAAAACGGTTGGAAGGTGATGTTATCTAATGAAGGAAGTGATAACGTACGAATATTTGATTTATTTCACTACGGACATATGAAGTTGCTGGGAAGAGGGAAAAATCAGGGTGATTTCTTAATCGTAGGATTGTTTACAGATTGAATTCGATCTGCAAAAACAAAAAAAATTATACTATTCTTATGAACATGGGAAATTCATTTTGGAAACAATCGATTTTGTTAATGAAGTCATTCCCGAAAAAAACTGGGAACAAAAAATATCTGATATTAAAAAGTACAATATAGATACATTCGTCATCGGTGATGAATGGAAAGGGAAATTTGTTTTTAAAAACAGAAGGCATCTCAACTATCCAAAGCAAAAAAGACATGGCTAGTTTATAGATGCACTAATTAAAAGAGGCTTGAAAAATAAATTCAGTTGCTTCTTTTTTTCTTGTTTGCGCAAATATAAATCTTCACTCTTTAAGGAGTTAATGACGAAATCTTTTATTATAACCAAATGCAGAAGTTTAATAGTTAGGACTTATTCAGTTCTGTTTAAGATATTTGCTCTTCTGCCGAGAGAAACAATAAATTAATTTTATTTGAAAGCTATTCTTGGAAAACAGTTTAGCTACAATCCCCGAGCAATTTAAGACGGAACCACAACTGAAAAGTATAAACAGAATTTTGTGCAGGAAGCCAGCAAATGGAATTATTTAATTTCCCCAAATCATACTCCACTGAGATTTTTAAAAGGGCATTTTAATTCAAAAAACAAATTTTGAAAACTGGTTATCCGCGACATGACATTATTTATTCTGTAAATAAAGCATCATTAATCAAAAAGATAAAACAAGAGTTAGGATTGGTGCATATAAAAAAATTATTTTATATGCACCAACTTGGAGGGAGAATGAATTTAAGAAAGTTGGCCAGTATAAATTTAAATTTCAATTTGATTTATAGGAAATGAAGAGGAAACTTGGGACTCTATGATTATTCTTCTAAAAATGCATTATTTCAAAACAATTTAATTTAGGAAAATATAAAGATTTTGTTAAAGATCTCTCTTGATTTACGGATTATTCTTCTATCTTTTTTGATTATATGAATCTAAAAAATATATGATCTTCCGGCTATTGAGACTCCATCAGAGGTTGTTACTTTAATTTTTCAACAGCGCCAGGAAACTTGGTTTAAACAAGTGAAGAACTTATAAAAACAGTAAAAGAGTTGTTACTTAATTCTTATATAGGTCATAACAATGAGAATTTTTATAATGAATTTCGTAATTTAGAAGGTGGCAAGGCTTCTAAAAGAGTAATTGAAACGATCCTTTAACTTCTAAATAAAGAGGTACTAACATGTTTTCTATCATAATACCAATATATAATTCTGAGTATTATTTAAGGGACTCAATAGAGAGTGTCATTAACCAGTCAATTGGATTTAAAGAAAATATAGAACTGATATTAATAGATGATGGCAGCGTTGACAGCAGTCCTCAAATTTGTGAATTCTTTAAAAATCTATACCCTAATAATATTAAAATCTTGAGAATTGAAAATTCCGGACCTTCTACTGCAAGAAATTGTGGGTTATCAAATGTGAGTGAAAAATCTAAGATCATTGGTTTTCTTGATTCAGACGATGCGTTCTCTCAAAATGCGCTGCAAAGTGTTTATAATTTTTTTTGTGATTCCGAAGATGTAAATGTTGCGGTATTACCTGTTTATTACACAGGTGAAAAAGAAGGCGAACATAAATTAAATAATAGATTTGAAAAAGGAACAAGGGTTATAAATATTCTCAACGATTATAAGGCTATTCATTTTTATATTGGCGGCACTTTTTACAGAAGACATATACTAAATAGTACCGCCCTGTTTGATGAATCTATAAAGTTTTGGGAAGACGCTATCTTTTTTAACAAGTTATTGCTGAAAGAAAAAAGATACGGAGCAGTCGCAGAAGGAAAGTATTTTTATAGAAAACGAAAAGAACAGAACTCATTAGTTGATCGTTCATGGTTTAACAAAAAAAGGTACACATATTTGTTGAATGAGTGTTACATGACTTTGTTGATGGATTCAATAAAAAAATATGATATAGTTCTGCCTTATTTGCAATTTTTAATTGTATATCATATGAAACTGTTTTTATATCCCAACTATAGAGATATTTATAAATCCGTTTTAGATCAACAAGAACAAAAAGTTTTTGTTGATGACTTTATTAAAATTTTAAAATTTATTGATCCGCAATTTATAAAAGAACAAGATATGCCAATGTACTATAAAGAATTTATGTTTCACTTATTAGAAGCAAATATAGAACCTCTTGAAAATATAAAAAAAGAAAGAGTATTACAAAGTTCATGTACTGTTACTTCGACAAAAATAAAAGGGCTTAGACTTGAATTAACAGGGCACTTTATTAACCAGTATTATGAGATGAAAGAAAATGACAGAGTATATATAAAATATTTTAATAGATTAAAAAAATGCAAAAGAGAAGAACTTAAAAAAACAATTGAAGTATGGGGATATAAATTAAGAGATTTTAGACATGCTGGCTTTGTTGTTGAGATACCAATTTGGGCCTTTGCATTTGATTTTGTCCTAAAAACACCAAATGATGCTTTAGAACTTAACCATGTAAACATTTTTAAAAGTTTATTTACAAGGATTTTTAAAAAATAGGTAAGGAATGCTTTTCGTAAATTTTAATAAATTAATCATGTTTTTTCAAAAATTCAGCACTATCTTTGTTTTTTACATTTAATTACCCGAATTCTTATTCATATAAACATTTTGTTAGGAGCAATCTTTTATGAACGAAAAGAGTTTTAACTATGATTTCAGTGTTATAATGCCGATTTATAATGTTGAGTTATATCTAACTGATGCTATAGAAAGCGTTATTAACCAGACTATAGGTTTCGAGAATATTCAGTTAATACTTGTGAATGATGATAGCCCAGATAAAAGTGAAGTCATTTGTAAAGAATATGCTCAAAAATATCCAAAAAACATTGTATATGTAAAGAAACAGAATGGCGGAGTGAGCAGTGCTCGAAATTATGGTTTAAAGTATGCTGAAGGAAGATATATTCAATTTTTGGATCCGGATGATTTAGTTTCAGAAGAAACATTCGAAAATGTTTTAACCTTCTTTAACCAACATAAGAATCAAATTGATATTGTAGCAATCCCTATTTTTTTTGAAGAAGGAAGAACTGGAGAACATAATCTAAATAATAAGTTTTCTTCTACGAGAATATTGGATGTAGAAAAAGAACCACATCATATATTAACTCATTGCTGTTCTACATTTATACAAAAAGATGCCTTGAAAAATATCAGATTTGATGAAAATTGTAAAATAGGTGAAGATGCCAAACTAGTTAATTTAATTATATCGCACAAGAAAAAGTATGGTCTGGTTAAAGAGGCAAAATACCGTTATAGAGTTAGAGAAGATGGATCGTCTGCCATGCAGACTGCTAAAGCAAATAAGAATTGGTTTAACCATTCACTTATCACTTTCTCTAAGAATTTAATCGATATCACCCAGAATAATGAACAGAAAATACCTTTGTTTCTTCAATACATGGTTATGCATGATTTGAAGTGGAAATTATTGATTAAGGATATTAGTGAAACACCTTTAGATGAAAATGAATACTGCGAGTTTTTAACATTGATTCGAGAGGTATTATCGTATATTGACGACGATGTCATCATTGATACAAAAAGCGTCAGCCATTTCTATCTATATCATGCTTTAAAAATAAAACACGGTGAAAATTATAGTAGGTATGTATATGAAAGAGAAACTGAACAGGATTATTATTTATACAGAGAAGGACAAATTGTTTCGAAATTATCGGATCAAACACTAACTATTGAGAT
This sequence comes from Bacillus sp. AF23, assembly GCF_020861455.1. NCBI lineage: Bacteria > Bacillati > Bacillota > Bacilli > Caryophanales > Bacillaceae > Bacillus > Bacillus sp. AF23. The sequence continues at coordinate 61,998 of NZ_JAJHVY010000034.1, read as the reverse complement.
TTTAGAAGAAAATGAGGATTCTGTTCACATAGAAGGTTTTTGGAGCTCTCTGTTTAATTCTAAAGGTTTTAATTTATATGCTAAAATTGGAGAAACAAAAATAAAAGCAAAGAATATAAAAAGACAGCATAATGATTATATAAGTTTAGGAGAAGTAATAAAAAAATATCCTGGTTTCTCTATAGATATTCCCAAAAGCTATCTAGCAGACAATCAGCATATCGAATTTTTTATAACAAAGGGTAAAAAAAGAAAGATGACAAAACTTCGCTTTTTCAAGTATTCAGGTTTGTCAAATGTTCTATATAATTCTTATGCAGCTAAAAAAGATTATATCTTTTATTATAATTATAAAAAATTAATGTTCGAAAAAAACAATGTTAAAAATAGATTTATAAAAGAGTTTCGTTTCTTAAAATCCCTTCATAAATCAGGTGGGAAATCAAAGAAACGAAAATCAGCTATTAAGAAGGCAATGGTAGCAAGGATGGCACACCATGTTTTTACTATATTTAACAGAAAACCAGTATGGTTATTCATAGACAGACAAGATAAAGCTGATGATAATGCCGAGCACCTCTTTAAATATGCAATCAACAAGAATGATGGGGTAAAAAAATACTTTGTAATAAAAAAAGATAGCAAGGATTATGACAGAATTAAAAAATACGGAAAGGTTATACCATACAGATCTTTTAGACATAAAATTTTAACCTTATCCTCTTCCAAGGTAATATCGACACATGCAGATATATGGGTTGTAAATCCATTTTTCAATATGGAGATTTATTTTAGAGATTTATTTAATTTTGAGTTTGTCTTTTTACAGCATGGAATAACAATGGCAGATCATTCTGAATGGTTAAACAAATACAGTAAGAATATCAAATTATTAGTCACTTCAGCGAAACCTGAATATCGGTCTATTGTGAAAGGAAATTACAATTATAAAAAAGAAAATATCTTTTTGGGTGGATTTCCGAGATACGATAATCTTAAGAAGAGTGAAGGGGAAAAGCAGCTTCTAATCATGCCTACATGGAGAAAAGATATTGTATTACCTAAAGATCAGGCAAAAGGAGTAAGACCGTACAATCCGAAATTTAAAGAAAGTGAATACTTTGCTAGGTATAATGCTTTGATTAATGATGAACGGCTAATCGAATTTGCTAAGAATAATAATTATAAGATAACCTTTTTCCCGCACCCGGACATTCAACAACAGATGGTAGATTTTGAAAAGCACGATTATGTAGAGTTTGCAGATTATAATAGCAGCTATCAAATGTTATTTAATTCTTCTAATATAATGATTACTGATTTTTCATCCGTTGCATTTGATTTTGCATACGAGAAAAAGCCTGTGATCTATTATCAATACGAAAACTCATACCATTTTAAACTTGATTACTATGATTATAAGAAAATGGGCTTTGGTGATGTAATAGAAGATCATAATAGTTTAGTTGATAAAGTTATCTATTATATGAAAAATGATAGTCGTATGGAAGATAAGTATAGAAAAAGAGTAGATAACTTTTTTGCATATACTGATAAAAATAATCGGAATCGTATTTATAATGCTATTTTGCAATTAGACAAAAGTAAAGTTGCTAAATAAGCTTGGTTTTGCTCTATATTGACACTTCAAAATGTTGGGAGAAGTTCTGCGGAACTTCTCTTTACTTTTTAAAAGTGAAAAAACTTAACATTTGTTACAATATTCACCGGTGCTTTCAAATTTCTTTTCAAGACATTTTTGATGAGATCGTTCTTCAGGCCATCAATCATGACATGGTGGGCGGACGTTGTCCTATGCCGATTCCACTCACCTTAAAGTCAATGCCAATAAGCATAAATACACTAGAAAAACGATTGAACAGGATATACAAAACTATATCAAAGATTTAAATGAAGCCATCCAAGAAGGTCGGGAGGAACACGGAAAAAAGCCACTGATGGCCAAAGAGGAGGTTAGAGCTGAAAAAGAGATCCTCCAAAGTACAACTGATCCGGATAGTGGATATCTGTATCGGGAAAACAAACGCATAACGGATATGAAATACAACATGATCACCGATGCCTATGTTACACCTGGAAATGTCCATGAATCTGTGCCTTAGTCTTGACCGGTTAGATCACCAAATCGCACGATTTGGTTTTCAAGTAGAAGCCGTCGCCCTTATTCCGGATATTTAACGATTCCGATCTGTAAAGGATTATCTGAACGGCAAATCTTTGATGTGATTGCACATAGACGTTATCACTCTGCCATAGGCTTGTTTCTAAAATTGAAATTTCATTATGACAGTGAACAAGACAGATACATTTGTCCAAATCAAAAAACACTTACATACTCAACAACTGACTGAAAAGGCTTCCGGTCATATAAATCAGATCCTGAAACCTGTTCCGGATGCCCATTGCTTGAACAATGCACAAGATCAAAGAATAGCCAGAAGATCCACCCGACATGTATGGGAGGACCACAAATAAAAGGTCAGACAAAATCGTGTGTCTGTTTCAGGAAAAAACCTCTACAAAAAAGAAAAGAAAAAATAGAACGCAGCTTTGCAGATTCAAAACAGCTGCACGGGCTTCGCTATTGCTGGTTGAGGGGAAAACGGAATGTGAGGCGAACAATTTCTCCTCACAGCCACATGCCAGAACATGAAGAAGATTGCCATCTACCTAGCCAAGCAGGGCTAGGTAGATGGGGGCTCTATTTCTGTTTTTGAAATCAGCTGAAAATCTAAAGAAACATTACAAAACAAAAAAGCTTGTAGAAAAAACATCGTTTTCTCTACAAGCTTTTTTGTTTAGATTTCTTCTTTGTTTAATAAGTTTTCCATGAATGGAACGAGCTGTCCGCGGAGTTCTTTATCTTGCATCGCAAATTCAAGAGTTGTTGTGATAAAACCAAGCTTTTCACCAACATCATAGCGCTTGCCTTCAAAATCGTAAGCAAACACTCTTTGAATTTCATTCAGCTTTTGAATGGCGTCTGTCAGCTGAATTTCTCCGCCTGCGCCAACCTGCTGTTCCTCTAAGTACATAAAGATCTCAGGCGTAAATACGTAACGTCCTAAGATGGCAAGGTTAGAAGGTGCTGTGCCTTTAGACGGCTTCTCAACAAAGTTTTTCACCTGGTAACGGCGGCCTTCACTTGTCAGCGGATCGATAATACCGTAGCGGTGAGTTTCTTCTTCAGGCACTTGCTGAACACCTATAATAGAAGAAAGTGTTCTTTCATACTCATCCATTAACTGGCGCAATCCTGGTTTTTCCGCCTGAACAATATCGTCTCCAAGCAGAACCGCAAAAGGCTCATCGCCGATAAAGTTACGCGCGCACCACACAGCATGTCCAAGTCCTTTAGGCTCTTTTTGGCGGATGTAGTGGATGTCAGCCAGATTGGAAGATTTTTTCACTTTTTCAAGGAGTTCGATCTTTCCTTTTTCTTCAAGGTTTCTTTCAAGTTCAGGAGAGTAATCAAAATGATCCTCAATCGCACGCTTGCTTTTGCCTGTTACAATAATAATGTCCTCAATACCGGACTCAACAGCTTCTTCAATTATGTATTGAATGGTTGGCTTATCTACGATAGGAAGCATTTCTTTCGGCATTGCTTTCGTAGCCGGAAGAAAACGCGTTCCTAGTCCTGCTGCTGGAATTATCGCTTTACGTACTTTTTTCATTTAAAGGCACCTTCCTTATTAACGAAAATATTTATGGCTAAAACTATTTTCTATTTACCCTGTTCAATGTGTTTTCACACATTTTTTATGATATAGGATAAACCAATTTTAAACAAGTTTTATCCTTAAGTTCCCTAGCAATAAAGTTCACTTGACCATGAATAAGTGAATAGGAAATGATTTAAAATGAAACAAATTCATGTAGAATAAGGGGTATGATTTTATTTTTGCAGAAACCAGGTGACAATTATGAAAAAACTAAAAGTCATGACCGTCTTCGGAACCAGGCCGGAAGCGATAAAGATGGCGCCGCTCGTGCTTGAATTAAAAAAATACCCTGAAATAGAGTCCTATGTAACGGTGACTGCCCAGCACAGACAAATGCTGGATCAGGTGCTTGAAGCGTTTCGGATTAAGCCTGATTTCGATTTGAACATTATGAAGGAGCGGCAGACGCTGGCAGAAATTACGTCCAATGCGCTTGTGAAATTGGACGAGCTGTTTAAAGACATCAAGCCTGATATTGTGCTTGTCCACGGTGATACGACGACGACATTTGCCGGAAGCCTTGCCGCGTTTTATCATCAAATTGCTGTCGGGCATGTGGAGGCCGGTCTTCGCACAGGCAATAAATATTCTCCGTTTCCTGAAGAGCTCAACCGCCAAATGACCGGTGCTATTGCTGATTTGCATTTTGCACCGACAGGACAGGCAAGAGACAATTTGTTAAAAGAAAACAAAAAGGCCGATTCTATTTTTGTAACGGGCAATACAGCGATTGACGCGCTTCGCACAACAGTTAGGGAAGGTTATTCACACCCTGTCCTTGACCAAGTGGGTGAGGATAAGATGATTTTGCTGACTGCTCATCGCCGTGAAAACTTAGGCGAGCCGATGGAAAACATGTTTAAGGCCATCCGCAGAATTGTAGAGGAATATAATGATGTACAGGTCGTTTACCCTGTGCACCTTAACCCTGTTGTCCGGGAAGCGGCTCAGAAGCATTTTGGCGACTCGGACAGAGTGCATCTGATTGAGCCTTTAGAAGTGATTGACTTCCATAACTTTGCGGCAAAATCCCATTTCATTTTGACTGATTCCGGCGGAGTGCAGGAAGAAGCGCCATCGCTCGGGAAACCAGTTCTTGTGCTTCGTGATACGACGGAGCGCCCTGAAGGAGTGGAAGCAGGGACGCTTAAACTTGCGGGGACAAATGAGGAGAACATTTATCAGCTTGCAAAAGAGCTCTTAACTGACGCCGATGAGTATCAGAAAATGTCCTATGCTTCAAATCCGTATGGTGATGGACAGGCCTCCCGCCGGATTGTAGAGGAATTGCTGTTTCACTACGGATATCGGAAGGAACATCCGGACTCTTTTACGGGTAAATAAAAAAGAAGCTTTGCACATAGGTGCGAAGCTTCTTTTGGTTTTAGCTTTCTAAGCTTTCTTTCAGTTCATTTGTGATGTCAGCTAGCTCGCTCTCATCTGCTTTATAGTAATAGACGTCATTGATTCTTGTGCCTTCGCCTTTCAGTTCGTGCTGCTTGATATGCTTTCGGGCGCCTTTGTAATCGGACTGGATATCCCACATATTATCAAACGTCAAATTGGTTTTCACATTATTTTCAACGACCTTAAACATATCTCCAAACTTTGTAACGGAAGAAATATTTGCCCCTTTGTTAATGATTCCTTCGATCACTTGGCGCTGACGGTCCTGACGTCCGAAATCTCCTCTTGGATCTTCTTTTCTCATTCGTGAATACGCTAATGCTTCTTTTCCGTTCAGTGTGATTTCTCCTTTGCCGAATGAATAACCGTCATAGCTGAACGCAAATGTGCTGTTAACTGTGATGCCGCCGAGAGTATCAACCACGTCTCTAAAGCTTTCCATATTGACTTTTACAAAATAATCGACCGGAACATCGAGGAAGTTTTCAACCGTGTCAACTGTCATTTGTGTACCGCCATATGCGTACGAATGGTTGATTTTATCCATCGTGCCTTTTCCGATAATTTTTGTATACGTATCACGGGGAATACTGACCATATCTGTGGTGTTCGTTTTTGGGTTAACGGTCATATAAATGAGCGTATCGGCGCGTCCTTTATCGCCTGAACGTTCATCCACCCCCATAATTAAAACAGAAAACGGGTCTTTTTTATTGATATTAACCTCTGTATCTCTCTTTTTGGATTTATCAATACTTTCATGAATACTTGCCACGGTTGAAGCGGCTTTATGCCATAAGTAGTATGCGTAACCGCCTGTCCCTAACACAAGGATTCCAATAATAATTAATATCGTCAGTAATAAGGTTTTTTTCTTTTTTCTGCGTTTACTTCTCATTCTTTGCACCCCATCTGTTCAGTTAATTTGATTATGATTGAAATTTCCAGTAAATACAACTCTTTTTAATAGAAGAAACAAAATCCTATAATAGTCGATTTTTATAAAAAAAAGTTTCACTGTTTCTTAATTTTTCTTTAAAATATTAAATAACTGACGATAAAACATAATGAGGTGAAAAAAATGAAAAAATTGATTGGTTTAATGTTCTTTATACTGCTCCTTGCAGGTTGCGGGGCTGATAATCAAAAGAGCCAAGGTGAAGATGTGTCAACAGACAGTAACATCGAAACAGCAGAGGGTGTTTATGTAGGTTTAGCAGATACCCACACAATTGAAGTAACTGTGGATAACGAGCCAGTTGTTCTTGATATTACTGAAGAATCAACAAGTGAGCTTGAAAAATTCAATAATGGCGATAAAGTTACGGTGAAATATGAAGAAAATGGCGAGGGTCAACTTCTATTAAAAGATATTAAACGTACCAACTAAGATATGAGGAGGAACCTGAAATCTTGAATTCTTGCAAACGCTTGATCGTATGTTCACTTGCTGCAATCTTACTATTTATCCCATCAGTTACTTTTGCAGCAGACTCAAACATTTCAGTCAAATTGTCAAATTATATTGGTAATAAATCTAGTATCAGTCTATCCCCAACAGGATTTTATAAAGTAACTGGAGATAATGTTGCTGTAACGGATCGTTTTGCAGGGGCATCAAGATACGAAACCGCTACTCTTGCATCCGGCAGTCAGTGGAAAAATCCTAATACAGTTATTTTGGTAAACCGGGATATTTTTATTGATGCATTGCCTGTTATCCCATTAGCAAAAAAACTAGATGCACCAATCTTATTTACTCAGCCTGATACGTTAACAAAAACTACTGAAAGACAAATTGCTAAATTTAACCCGGACAATATTTTAGTCATTGGGGGAGCACGCAGCATTTCAAAAGATGTAGAAAACAAGCTGAAATCATATGGCTCAGTTAAAAGGATAAGCGGAAAAAATAGATATGTATTATCTGAGAATATCGCTAAACAGATGGGCAGCTATGATAAAGCTATCGTTGTAACCGGAAAGGTATTTCAAGATGCGTTAGCCATAGCTCCTTATGCTGCGGCACAGGGATACCCTATTTTGCTTACTGAGAAGGATAAACTTCCGGATTATGATTTGCCAAAACAAGTGATTATAATCGGCAGTTCATTTAGTGTCAGTGACAGTGTAGAAAATGAAATAAAAAAAACTTCAACTGTACAGAGGATACCTGGATCAACCAGATATGAACTCACAGCAAATATTATTAAACAATTAAAGTTGAAGGCTGATAAAGTCGTAATGACGAACGGAACAAAGTACGCAGACGTATTAGTAGGTGCTTCGCTTGCTGCGAAGAAAAACAGCCAAATTTTATTTATTAAACAAGATAGTGTTCCTGCGGCAGCTAAAAGCATAACAAAAGAAAAAGCCACATATGCATACGACTTTATTGGAAGCACCAGTTCAATTTCTGCAGAAGTCGAGAATTCACTTGCTGATGAATTTTATTTAGCCGGCGGAAGCAACTATACTCTGAAAATCAACAATGGGAAATTAAATCTCGAAAATATAAAAACATATAGTAACTCTCTGAGGATTAAACCTGAAAAATACTCGACTTCTAACAGAATAAGTCTTAACGGAAATCAGTATCTTGGAACGGTTAATTTCTCTATTGAATCTACTAAATATATCAGACCGGTTAACGAAAATATTCCATTTGAGGATTATTTAAAAGGGGTTATTCCAAATGAAATGCCTGCCAGCTGGTCACTTGAAGCCCTAAAAGCACAGACTGTGGCTGCGAGAACCTACTCCATAACAAAAACGGGAACTACTGTACCTGATACAACAGCTTTTCAAGTTTATGGAGGATATAGTTGGAATTCAAACACCAATAAAGCGGTTGAGCAGACAAAAGGAAAAGTTCTGAAATATAACGGATCTCTTATAACAGCAACTTATTCTTCAAGCAATGGCGGTTATACAGAAGCGAGCAACGAAGTCTGGTCATCAAGTGTACCTTACTTAATTGCGAAGAAAGATTCTAAGGATCCTCAAATAGGCTGGACGCTTACACTCTCAAAACAACAGCTTGACACGAATTCGCTTGACTTAAATAAGCCATCTTCTTGGTGGTCTTCAGCAACTGAAACTGATGCTGCGAGGTTATCCGGAGTTAAAAATTGGATCTTGAAAAATAAAGAAACAGGAGCAGCTTCTGTAAAAATTGCGAGTATAGAAGATTTGAGCTTTAGCGGTACAACACAGGGGCAACGTGCAAAAACAGCATCTATGAAAGTTAAGTATTTTGTTAAAAGCAGTACTGGCTCCTACAATCTAAGTAAAATTACAACCATCACTGTTCCGACAACTCAGCTAAGAACAATGATTGGTGCAACTGGTTTTAAAAGTACTTATGTGACTGTAAAAAAAGACAATTCAAAGTACACAATCAGCGGCAAAGGTTACGGTCACGGCATCGGAATGAGTCAATATGGAGCTAAGGCAAGAGCAGAAGCAGGAGATTCATATAGTTCAATTTTGAAATTTTACTATCCTGGGACAACTCTGACAAGTTATTAATTATTTTAAGGTGCTAAAGGCCATTTAAGGAGGAAAAGTAATTGCGTTCTTATATAAAAGTCCTAACAATGTGTTTTCTGGGACTCATTCTTTTTGTACCAACAGCATTGGCCGATAATTCGGTTAAAAGAGTCGGAGGAAGTAATAGGTACGGGACTGCAGTTCAAATATCAAAGCAGATGTACTCAACAGCGAGTACAGCGGTTATTGTTGGCGGAAGTTCATACGCAGATGCCATTTCAGCGGCACCACTTGCTTATCAGAAGAATGCACCGCTGCTTTACACAAATGCTGATAAGCTCTCTTCTGAGACGAAAACAAGGCTAAAAGAAATGCGAACAAAAAATGTGATTATTGTAGGTGGTACACCAGCTGTTTCCTCTAATACTGCCAATCAGATCAAAAGCTTAGGCATCAGTATTAAACGAATTGCTGGAAGTAATCGCTATGATACAGCTGCACGGGTCGCAAGAGCAATGAACGCAACCTCAAAAGCTGTCATTTTAAATGGGTTTTTATATGCTGATGCTCCAGGGATCATCCCTTATGCAGCTAAAAATGGGTATCCTATTCTGTTTACAAACAAAACCTCTATAAATAGTGCGACAACAGCAGTGATGAAAGATAAGAGAATTACAAGTACTGTGGTTGCAGGAGGTACCGGAAGTATTAATAATACGGTGTATAACAAGTTGCCTTCTCCTACAAGAATTAGCGGTTCAAACAGGTACGAGCTTGCTGCTAATATTGTACAAAAACTAAACCTGTCAACGAGTACAGTATATGTAAGTAATGGTTTTAGCTATCCAGATTCAATCGCAGGAGCCACTCTGGCAGCAAAGAACAAGCAATCTCTTATTTTGACTAATGGTGAAAATTTATCTGGCGGCGCACGAAAAATTATCGGCAGCAAAAACATGTCAAACTTTACGATTATCGGAAATACTCCAGCTATAAGCACTAAAGTAGCTAATCAGCTAAAGAATCCTGTTGTAGGTGAAACAATTTTTATTGATCCAGGCCATGGAGATCAAGACTCGGGAGCAGTAGGAAATGGACTGCTTGAGAAAGAGGTAAACCTTGATATAGCGAAAAGAGTCAATACGAAGCTAAATGCTTCTGGTGCTCTTCCGGTAATGTCGAGATCTAATGATACGTTTTATTCTTTACAGGAAAGAGTAAGTAAGGCAGCCTCTGCCCAAGCTGATTTGTTCATCAGTATTCATGCGAATGCCAATGATAGCTCATCTCCAAATGGCAGTGAGACCTATTATGACACAACATATCAGGCAGCAAAAAGCAAACGATTAGCAGATCAAATTCAGCCGAAACTTGCAGCTAATCTCGGGACAAGAGACCGTGGAGTCAAGCAAGCAGGATTCTATGTTATCAAATATTCTAAAATGCCAAGCGTTTTAGTTGAGACTGCTTTCATCACAAATGCAGCCGACGCAAGTAAACTGAAACAAGCAGTTTATAAAGATAAAGCTGCCCAAGCTATTCATGATGGTACAGTTTCATATTATAGATAAAAATGAAGAGACAAATCTAAATAACAGATTTGTCTCTTTTTTTATCGTTTACATGATTAAAACAAGGGCTTGTACATAAAATGATAAAGAACATTAATATGATTTATCAGAAAAAACACGTAATTCACACTTCTTAACAATCCATTTACAACCAATTAACATCCGTCTGCTAAACTGACTGGCATAGGTCATCATAACATCCCAAACAAATCGTGAGGTGTGTGTCAGTGGGTGCAGAAAAAAGCATGAATGTGAGTCGCGAATTCTCAGTGCAGCAAGCATCATTTGCATTATCTGAAAAAACGGCTCGTTATTTGGCAGTAAAGCGCGTGATGGATATTTGGTTTGCGCTGATTGGATTGGTGGTTGCGCTGCCAATGATTGCGGTATTTTCAATATTGATTTGTTTGGAGACGCCGGGGCCTGCCATCTATACGCAGGAGCGTGTAGGAAAAGGCGGGAAACCTTTTAAGCTTTATAAGCTTCGTTCCATGAAAATAGATGCCGAGAAGTCTGGGGCGGTTTGGGCGCAGAAGCAGGATCCGCGGGTGACACGAATTGGAGCATTTATCAGAAGAACGCGAATTGACGAGCTTCCTCAGCTGTTTAATGTGCTGAAAGGCGATATGAGCATGATTGGACCTCGCCCGGAACGTCCAGTGTTTACGGAAAAGTTCCAGAATGAGATTCCGGGGTTTACACAGCGTCTGGCTGTCAAACCGGGATTGAGCGGCTGGGCGCAGGTGAACGGCGGTTATGACATGACGCCGAAGGAAAAGCTTATATTTGATTTATATTACATTCGCAATCTGACTTTCATGTTGGAATTAAAAATTATGTTAAAAACTTGTAAAGTAGTCTTGACAGGTGATGGTGCAAGATAAACATCTGCATTCGCCATCAAACTGAGCTTAAAAAGAAGTAGGGAATATGATGCCAAGTATTACAAAACAAATCATGAGCGGCGCAAAGTGGACAAGTGTTTCAACAATCTGTATTACAATCATTCAAATCGTTCAGTTTGCCTTGCTTGGAAATATGATGACCTTAACGGAATTTGGACTCGTCGGCATGATCACAACGGTTACAATATTCGCCCAGATTGTGCTTGATATGGGTTTTGGCGCCGCGTTAATTCAAAGAGATGACGCCACGGAGCGCCAGCTGTCAACATTGTATTGGCTGAACATTATGACCGGCATTTTGCTGTTTGTGCTTTTATATGTGTGCAGTCCCGTCATTGCGGGATTTTATCAAAGAGAAGAGCTTGTGTTTCTCATCAGGATTTTGGGGATTATGTTTTTGGTAGCTCCGATCGGACAGCAGTACCAGTATATGCTGCAGAAGGAGCTGCAATTTAATACGTTAAGCAAAATAGAGATTTTATCAAATGTATTGTCCTTCGGATATTTAGCGATAGCAGTTTTTATGACAGATGCGATTTTGGCGTACGTGATTTCTCAGGTGCTGCTGCAGTCCAGTAAAGGGATTTTATTCTGGGCTGTATACCAAAAAAAATGGCGCCCATCCTTTGTTTTTGATCTAAGGGGAATGAAGGAGTTCTTCTCCTTTGGAGCCTTTCAGCTTTCATCCCGTCTTGTGAACAGGCTGGGAGCGAACATCGATATGATCTTAATCGGCCGGTTTATCGGTGCCGAAGCGCTGGGCATTTATAATCTTGCCTACCAGATTGTCACCATTCCGGTTTTGAAAATTAATCCGATTGTGACACGGGTCGCGTTTCCCATTTTCGCCAAAAACAAATACGAAAACAGCGTGATCAGAGAAGGCTTTCTGAATATGACAAAAATGCTTGCGCTTGTATCGTTCCCGCTGTTAATTGGGCTCGTATCCGTGTCAGACGCCTTTATCGCAGCTGTTTTCGGAGAAAAATGGCTTGCTGCTGTCCCTGTTCTGAATGTTCTTGCCATCGTCGGGATACTCAGGGTGCTGATGAATCCGAATGGTTCTGTGCTTCTTGCTAAAGGAAGAGCGGATTTGGCTTTTTATTGGGACTCCGGCGTCATGCTGCTGTATGGTTTGTCGCTGTTTGCAGCTGTTCAGACGGGCAATCTTCTGACTGTCGCTTGGGTATATGCCGTCATCAGCGTTTTCAATTTTCTAATCGGTCGCTGGCTGCTGGCATATGTCATTAAGCTCAATCTTTCAGCTTATTTTAAAGCCGTTATGAAGCCGTTTCTGATCACAGCGGGTATGGCCGTTATCGCATTCGGCGCGAGTTTAGGAACAGAACGCTTCAGCATGCAGGCGGAAATGAGGCTGGTAATTTCGGTGGCGGCCGGGTCGCTCTGCTATCTCTTTCTTTTGGGTAAAGCGTACCCCCAGATGAAAAGCAAACTACTAAGAAAAGGACGTTTGTCATGAAGATTTTGTGGATCACAAGCGTATATCCAAGCAGTCTGAAACCCGGCGAGGGTGTGTTTCATGAAACACAGGTGCAAGAGCTGCTGAAGCTCGGGCTGGATATCACCGTGATATGCCCAAGACCTTTTCACCCTGCGCCTGTCCGTATGCTGAAAAAGGCATACCGAAAAAAGGATGCCAGACCAGAATATGAGATACGGAAAGGAATCCCGGTTTACCGGCCTTTCTATCCCGCTGTTCCCGGCCAGCTGAAATGGGCTCAGCCCCACCGGCGCATTGGGGCTGCTGTTTTAAAAACCATTAAACAGCATGACTTAAACCCTGATCTGATCCATGCGCACTTTGCTATGCCGTCGGGCGGGGCTGCGGCAGTCGTGTCAAAGACAATCGGGATTCCGTATATTTTGACTTTGCATGGCAGTGATGTGAATGTCTATCCTCACTACAGCAAAGGCGCGTTTAAAGCCTTCAAAACTGCGGTTGGTTCCGCATCCTCAGTTCTTGCAGTCAGCGAAAAGCTTCAGGAAGAAACCAAAAAACTTTCTGGCTTTGACAGTACGGTTTTGCCGATCGGCATACAGCTCAGCCGTTTTCAGGAAAATGAGCAGACAAAAGAAGAAATCAGAAAAAACCTCGGGCTCCCGCTTGACCAGCGCCTTGCTGTCTATGTGGGCAGGCTCGTTAAGGAAAAAGGCATTTTTGAATTGTCAGATGCCATTGAGATGATGGAGGAACCGCCTCGAGCTGTTTTTGTGGGAGACGGCCCCGCAAAATCTTTGCTGATGCAAAAGGGACATATTGTAACAGGCCAAGTGCCGAATCACAGGGTTAGAGAGTATTTGCTCGCCGCAGATATGTTTGTGCTCCCTTCTTATAGCGAAGGAATGCCGACAGTTGTGATCGAGGCGCTGGCACTGCGGGTTCCTGTCATCTGTACAGATGTCGGTGGAGTGGCTTCATTATTCGGAAAACACCGGCATATGCTGATTGAACCGAAATCAGCTCAAGCCTTAGCAAACACGATCTCTTTATACGCAAAAGATCAAATATGGCAGCCGGAAGTGGCGGATGAATTATATCAAATCATTCACACTCAATATGACGCCGGGAAAAATGCCAGGGCGCTGCATGATCAGTATCAGATGGTTCTGAAAACACCTGTTTAATCGTAAGTAACTGCGACCAATATAAATAGGAAGATGAATTTACAGGAGAGGGATGAGGGCTGTGAAAAAAATTGCTGTCATTGGAACAGGATATGTAGGACTCGTATCAGGCACCTGCTTTGCGGAAATCGGAAATAAAGTGATTTGCTGTGATATCAACGAATCAAAAATCAGAAGTCTGAAAAACGGAGTAATCCCAATATATGAACCAGGGCTTGCTGATTTAGTTGAAAAAAATGTGTTAGAACAGCGTCTGTCTTTTACTAACGATATTCCGTCTGCCATTCGGGCTTCAGACATTATTTATATTGCAGTCGGAACCCCGATGTCTAAAACAGGCGAAGCTGATTTAACGTACGTCAAAGCGGCTGCGAAAACGATCGGTGAACATCTCACCGGCTACAAAATCATTGTCAATAAAAGCACAGTCCCAGTCGGTACCGGAAAACTGGTTCAATCTATCGTTCAAAAAGCTTCGAAGGGAAGATGCTCCTTTGATGTTGTATCCAACCCTGAATTTCTTCGGGAGGGCTCAGCGATTCATGACACGATGAATATGGAGCGTGCCGTCATAGGATCTACCAGTCATAAAGCCGCTTCCATCATAGAGGAATTGCATCAGCCTTTTCATGCCCCTGTTATTAAAACGAATTTAGAAAGTGCAGAGATGATTAAATATGCTGCAAATGCATTTTTGGCTACAAAGATTTCGTTTATTAACGATATCGCGAACATTTGCGAGCGAGTCGGCGCGGATGTCTCAAACGTTGCTGACGGCGTCGGGCTCGACAGCCGGATCGGCAGAAAGTTCTTGAAAGCGGGTATTGGGTTTGGCGGCTCCTGCTTTCCTAAGGATACAACCGCACTGCTTCAAATTGCCAAAACGGCCGGATATCCATTTAAGCTCATAGAAGCCGTCATTGAGACAAATGAAAAGCAGCGCGTTCACATTGTAGATAAGCTCTTAACTGTGATGGGAAGCATAAAAGGGAGAACCATTTCCGTGCTCGGATTGGCCTTCAAACCGAATACAAACGATGTGAGATCCGCTCCTGCTCTAGATATTATCCCGATGCTGCAGCAGCTGGGCGCACATGTAAAAGCATACGATCCGATTGCTATTCCTGAAGCTTCAGCGATCCTTGGCGAACAGGTCGAGTATTATACAGATGTGTATGATGCGATTGAGGACACTGATGCATGCCTGATCTTAACGGATTGGCCGGAAGTGAAAGAAATGGAGCTTGTTAAAGTGAAAACCCTCTTAAAACAGCCGATCATCATCGACGGCAGAAATTTATTTTCACTTGAAGAGATGCAGGCAGCCGGATACATTTATCACTCCATCGGCCGTCCTGCTGTTCGGGGAGCGGAGCCTTCTGACAAGTATTTTCCGGGCTTGCCGCTCGAGGAATTGGCTAAAGACTTGGGGAGCGTCAACCTATAAAAAGAAAAAGTGTTACTTGGTTAAAGCTGCTGGCTGCTTAGGCTCGGCCGCCGGCTCCTGAAACATCAGGAAAGGGGTTAAACATGTGAGTATCAAACGTTCAGCGGTCCATACGCTTTCGTTACTGGCCGCTGCCATATTTGGAGTCGTCCTATTGCTGGGAGCCATCCGTACAGATATAGGTTTAATACAGATGGCTGCCGTGCTTGCGGTGTTGGCAATTGGTCTGTTTGTACTGACACTTGCAACCGCATTTACAACAAAAGAACGGCTCTTTATGGCTGTAATCTATATTTTGATCGCCTGCACTTTTTTAAATAATGCATTTTTCGCGATTCATCTTGGATTTTTCAGTTTGTTTCTTTACAGGCTTCTGCTCATTGCAGCGGGGTGCCTCCATGTGATCGGTGTGGTGCGGAATCGAACACATATTGAAAGATGGAACGGACTGCAAGTGAAAGGGATTTTGCTCTTTTTCGCTTTTTGGTTTATATACGGCCTTGTTTCTCTGCTGTGGGCCAAATCAGTTACAGATGGTCTGAAATATTTAGCACTGCTGGCGATGGGGATATTTTTTATTTATCTTATTGTGATGTATGTGCAAAAAATGGAACGTCTGATGATTATTTATTCCATCTGGTTGGTGATGACGGTATTTCTGATGATCATCGGTTTTTACAATCATATCACGCATCATCATCTCCCGAGTTCGACATTGTACAGCGGACCGGAATATAAGCAGCATTATCCGACCTCAGTCTTCTTTAATCAAAATGATTTTGCGACATTTTTGTCGATCAGTTTCTTTTTTTACATCGCAATGGTGAAAAACATAAAGAACGGTTACTTAAAGGGAATTGGCCTTGTGCTCTCGCTTGGTGCGTTGTATTTAATCTTTGCGACTGGTTCCAGAGCCAGCCTGCTGGGCGTTTTTGCGGGAATAGCCGTCTACATTTTTATTGTCTTGCCGCCTGTTCTGAAAAAAATCGCTATTTGGCTGTCGGCAGCAGGAATTGCGGTCTTTGCGGCTCTTTTTGCCAGCCGGATTTTCGCATTGTTTTGGAAGCTGTTCCTGGCTCCTCAGACGTCTCATTCATTCCAAGAGACGCTTCCGTCCAATGTGGCCAGAGCCAATCTGTTAAAAAACGCATGGCACTTCTTCCTTGACTCATACGGATTCGGAGTGGGCGCAGGCAATGTGTCTTATTATCTTGAGCATCATGCTTTATATGATACTGACAACGTGACAGAGGTGCACAATTGGCTGGCAGAGATTCTGGCAAACTTCGGCTTGCTTATCATGCTCGGCTATCTGGCCATTTATTTATACCTGATGTGGGTGCTTTACAAGTTTTATGAAAGAAAAATGGAAAATCAGTCAAAACTGATCACAGAAGGGCTCATCACAGCTATGGTCAGTTTTCTGGTATCCAGCATCAGCCCAAGCTCTGTCTCAAATTTATTTTTCCATTGGGTATTTCTGGCGCTCGTCATCGCCGCGGTGAATGTCTTAAGGCGATCCAGACAGCAGCTTGAGCCCATATACCGGTAAACAGACTACAAAAAAGCAGGGAGACTTATATGAAGGATATAGTGATAAGATTAGCCCGGCGCATAAAGAAAAATATCATCTGGATTATATTAGTGCCGCTTATTTTAGGTGCGGCGGGGTATATACTGCCGTCCCAAATCGCGGATAAAAAGAGTTACACAGCTGAGGTTACTTTAGCTGTGGGGAGCTATGATCATCCGGTTTATAACAGTACAGAAGAGATTCCGCTCATGCTGAGGAGTGATGCTTTTTTGAAGGAGGCGCTTCCTGACGAAAAAGATGAAGATCTTGCAGAGATCAAAGAGAAGCTCACCGTGAAATCGGAGTCTAAGTCTTTACTGTCTTTGAGCTATGCCGACCAGGATCAGGAAAGAACCGAATCGGTGTTAAACGCTGTTTCCTCCACCTTTCTCAAAAACGACCAAAAGCTGTTTGAGGAAAGAGAAGCCGTTATCCGCCGCAGCATAGACGCGCTGGAAGGTGAAACAGTGAGCGAGGACTCCAAGGTGGATAAAGAAAGGTTTTTGTATGAGCTGAAAAACACACAGCTTAATCTGAAAGCGGCCAGTGCCGTTGATTCTGAAACCGTAAGTGAGGCATCAGGCGGAGGAATGTCCCCGAAAAAGAAAGCGGTTCTGGGTGTTCTGATCGGCATAACGATTGCCTTTATGTTCGTTGTCATTCCTGAATTTTTCAGAGAGTCCTTTTAAAATCATACGATGGAGATGTGATCATGACCAACTGGAAACCTCTCGTATCTGTCATTACACCTTCTTATAATGCGCGTGACTATATTGAAGACACGATTCATTCAGTATTAGATCAGAGCTACCCTCATTGGGAAATGATTATCGTGGACGATTGCTCAACGGATGGCACACGCGACATTTTAAAGCAGTATGAGAAGATAGATGAAAGAATTCATGTGATCTTTCTAGAAGAGAACAGCGGAGCCGCGATAGCAAGAAATAAAGCGCTGGAACATGCCCAAGGACGCTATGTGGCCTTTTTGGACAGTGATGACAAATGGAAAAAAGACAAACTGAAAAAGCAGCTTAATTTTATGATGGAGCGGTCCTGTGCGTTTTCCTTTACAGGCTACAGTTTAATGTCGCAGGACGGGGTGCCGATGGATAAATTCATTCATGCTCCCGAAAGCCTGACATATGATGATGCTCTTAAAAATACCATTATCGGCTGTCTAACGGTGATGATTGACAGGGAACAGACGGGACAGATCCAAATGCCGAATATTAGAACGAGGCAAGACTTGGCAACATGGCTGTCTCTTTTAAAAAAGGGTTTTACAGCTTACGGAATGAATGAGTGTTTAGCTGAATACCGGCTTGTCAATAATTCGATTTCAAGCAACAAATGGAAGGCTGCAAAAAAAACATGGTTTGTCTACAGAGAGATCGAACGGCTCCATTTAATGAAAGCGACATGGTGTTTTGTTCAATATGCGAAAAACGCGGTGAAAAAAAGACTATAACCGCAAACAGAGAGAAAAGGTGATGAAGGTGGAAACAAAAGCAATGATTCACGTCATCGTGGCTACTGCTGAATGGGGAAAAGATCAATTGAGGTACAGACGGCATCGATTGGCTGAATTTTTAGCTGCTCAGGAAGAAACAAAGGAAGTCATCTGGGTCTGCCCGGCTCCGCGCACCCAAAGGATGGAATTTCAGCAAGTTCAATCCGGCATCCGGCAGTTTGCCGTAAAGGACTTGCTGCAAAAGAAAATGTTTCGCTTCGGACGCTATACCGATGTGTTTTATAAGTATAAGCTCTCACCTTTATTAGAAGAGCTGAAATCCGCTTCAGCCAGAGGTGAACGCTGCTGCTTATGGTACACGTTTCCCGGATTCCCGCTGCTGTCTTCACTGTATCCTTGGGATCAGGTGATTTATGATTGCAGTGACTTGTGGGCGGCGCCGATCAGCGGACGTTCCAATATGCTTTCCGAGTTCAGGCGGAAAGTCATCAAAACAGCGGAGCTGCGAATTATCGAGCGTGCCGATTCCATTACTTGTTCATCAGAGTACCTGCACAATGAAGTTGACAAAAAGCTGACAGCGGGACAAGAAAAGGTTCATACCGTTGAAAACGGTGTTGAATATGACCTGTTTTCTGAACATAAAGCGGTTCCCGATCGAAGCATCTTGCAGGGAAGAGAAGGGGCAGTACTGGGATTTATCGGCGGGATTAAACCAAAGCTGGATTTTAAATTGATTGAAGAAGCGGCTCTGAGAAAACCCGATTGGACATTTTTATGGGTCGGCCCGGACGCCACCAATGGTGACACAGCGTTTCAGGAGCTTCTGAAGCTTTCCAATGTGATATGGACGGGGCCGGCAGATCCGAAAGAAGTTCCGCACTTTATGGAACTGATTGATGTCGGTATTATGCCTTATAAAAAGTCGTCCTATAACCAAGCGGTTTTCCCGCTTAAGCTATTTGAATTTTTAGCAGCAGGAAAGCCGGTCGTCGGCTCTAACCTTCCGTCAACTTCTAAAATGCAAAAGCCGTATATTTACGAATATATGGAAGGCAATGACCATAATGATTTTATAACTGCGTGCGAGAAAGTGCTTGAAAAAGACGGAGACGAGACATACAAAGAGATGCGGCGAAACATTGCCCGCACACAAGATTGGAATGTTTTATTCAAACAAATCATGAAATATACAGGGATTCAAAAACATGCGTAGTCCTTTAATTGGGATGCGCGTTTTTTGATTATACGTGTTTCTTTTTGATGAAGCTTGTTATAATAACTAAGGAGAAGGTATAATGGAAGGAACGGTTCTCTATATAAATAAAGACTTCATATAATTCCAAAGGAGACTTCTTTATGCTTGACGAACGCATGATTCGCATTGTTGTTGCGTTTATTGTCTCGCTGCTAACGGTTTTAATCATAACCCCAATCGTAAAAAGGATTGCGATTAAAATAGGTGCAGTTGATCAGCCCGGCAATCGAAAAGTACATGATAAAATCATGCCCCGAATGGGCGGGCTGGCCATATTTATCGGGGTGGTTACAGGCGTGCTTGTATCCGGTATATACACAGAAACAAGAATGACGGCTATCACAGTCGGTGCATTTATCATTATTGTGTTGGGAATTCTTGACGATAAATATCAATTAAGCGCAAAAGTTAAATTTATCATTCAATTAGCCGTAGCTATTATGATTGTAAGCACGGGCTTAAAAATGGACTTTTTCTCAGTACCTTTTTTAGCTGAACGATTTGAATTGGGCTGGCTGGCATATCCGCTGACTGTATTATGGATTGTCGGCATCACAAACGCGATGAACCTGATTGACGGATTGGATGGCCTTGCAGCAGGTCTTTCTGTTATCGGCCTGTCCACGATTGCAGTTATGGCGCTATCTGGCGGAAAAGTACTCATTCTGTCACTTTCATTAGTTGTTATCGCAAGTACGCTCGGATTTTTGTTCTACAATTTTCATCCGGCAAAAATCTTTATGGGGGATACGGGATCACTGTTTTTAGGGTATGTCATTTCCATTCTCTCATTGTTAGGGCTGTATAAAAGCGTAACATTGTTCAGTATTGTCATTCCGATTATTATATTAGGCGTGCCGATTTTTGACACAACATTTGCAATCATAAGACGGATACTAAACAAACAGCCGATTTCGGCGCCCGATAAATCACATATCCACCATAGGCTGATGGCCTTTGGCCTTTCACATCGGATGTCGGTCATTGTCATCTACCTGATTGGATTTATTTTCAGCATCAGTGCAATCGTGCTGAAAAGCGCTACAATTTGGCTTTCCCTGTTTATTATCTTTATCTTAATCATATTTATGCAAATAATAGCAGAAGTAACGGGACTTGTGAATGAACGCTTTAAGCCATTTACAAAATTCTATAAACGTCTTGTGAAAAGAAATTAAAACACCGGTTCTATGAGCCGGTGTTTTTTCTGCGTAAAAGAGCCCGATCCGTTAAAGGATCGGGCTTTTTTTCAATATGATGAGTCAGTTGTTGAATTTGTTGTGCCATTTGAGCTTGTGCTGCTGTCATTTGTGTAGCCGCTTCTGCTCGTAGTGCCGTCTGTTGCAGTGCTTCCGTCAGTGCTTGAACTGCCAGTGCTGTCTGATGTTGAGCTATTGGTACTGGAGCTGTCAGTGCTTGAACTGCTCGTATCAGGATCATAATCTAAATGCTCTTGAAGCGTTTTTCTGACGTTTTCCAGATTCGCAGCATCCGGTTCAAAATAATATGTTAATTTAGGCCCTAAATACAAATCAGAACCAGTAATTGATAGTGTATCAATTTTCTTGCTGGTAAAGCCGCTGTAAATTTGCTGTAAGGCTAAGCCTTCAGTAATACGAATATTGGTTTCAACGTTTTCACTGGCTGTTTCTGCGATTTTATCAATTTTTGCAATATTGCTTATGTTGGACATCCGATCGATCAACGCGTTTAAAATTTGTTTCTGTCTGTCGTTACGGCCGAAATCTCCGCGTTTATCCTGTTTTCTCATGCGGGCATACGCCAGAGCTTCTTCACCATTTAAATGCATCTCGCCTTTTTTGAAATAAATCCGTTTGCTTTCGTCCACATCACTTTTTTCATCAAAGTCGAAAGGTACATCTACATCAATACCGCCAACCTCATTAATAACATCTTTAAATCCGTCGAAATCGACTGTTACATATTTATCGATTGGGATTTGCAAGAAGTTTTCAACAGTTTCAACAGTCTCATCTTTTCCGCCTTTGCTGTAAGCGGAATTGATCTTTGTTTTGCTGCCGGTTGTGTCACTTGCTAATTGCACACGTGTATCGCGCGGAATGCTCAGCATTTTCATGGTTTTATTTTTCGGATCAAGGGTAACTACAATAAGAGAGTCAGATCTCCCTTTTTGTCCTTTTGTCGCGTAATCTTCAATTCCCATAAATAAAATAGAAAATGGTTTTTTCTTCATATCTACAACTTTACTGCGAAGATTTGATTTATCTCCGCGGGAAAGCGCATCGTATGAATCATCCGCAGCGTTAATGGTTTTATATAGTTTATACCCTCCGAGACCTACAACTACCAATAATGCAAGGACGAACAACAACATAATCCTTTTTAAAATTTTTCTGCGTTTGCTCTTTTTCTTTTTGCGCACACGCACTCTAACGCGTTCAGCCATTATTCAGTCTCCTTTATGTGATTGACGGCTTTTTCAAGATACGTCAACTCTCCCTCTGTAATATCACTTTTTCCATTTGTTAACTCTGTCATCCACTCAGAAAACGATTGTGTTTCTTTTTCTTCTACATATGCTTCGAATTCTACGTTTTCTGCATAATGAATTTCTTTTAATAGAAAAGGTGATTCCCTTAATTCATTTTCAATCTTGCCAAGCCAAGTATAATCTGCGGAAGTATGCATAACCCTCATAAGCTTCCGTTCTACAACACCTATATGGTTTAATCCTTCAGACACTGACTTCCCATAAGCGCGGATTAAACCGCCTGCTCCCAGCTTTATGCCGCCGAAGTAACGCGTAACGACAGCACAAGTATCCTTAAGTCCGCGTTTTTTTAGCACCTCGAGCATAGGTACTCCTGCGGTGCCGCTCGGTTCTCCGTCATCATTGGCTTTTTGGATATGATCGTTTTCGCCAATTACGTAAGCTGAGCAATTATGAGTTGCGTTCCAGTGCTGTTTCTTTATTTTCTGTATAAATTCCTGTGCTTCTTGTTCGGTAGAAACACGGCTTAAATGACAGATAAAACGCGATTTTTCTATAACAATCTCGTGTTCTCCTGCTTCTTTCACAGTAAAATAGCTGTGCAGCATGCTTGCTGACCCCCTGCTAAGCATAAAAGACCGCCTATACAAATTCGTACAGTCTTTAGAATTTTTGTGCGTATTTTGTTATCATAAAGAGTAAGAAGGTACATAAAATTGTTTTTTTCTAGAATATACGCATTCTTTCATTATAATTCGACACAATTTGCAGATCAATTACATTTATAATAAAAATATATGACAACACCGTGACGGAGGGAAATTATGAATAAAACAAAGATGGATTCCAAAGTTCTGGACTCTATTTTGATGAAGATGCTGAAAACCGTTGACGGGAGCAAGGATGAGGTTTTTCAAATCGGGGAGCAGTCACGCCAGCAGTATGAACAGCTGGTCGAAGAACTGAAACAAATTAAACAGCAGGTTTATGAAGTCATCGAGCTTGGTGATAAACTTGAAGTGCAAACCCGCCATGCGCGAAACCGTTTATCCGAGGTCAGCCGCAATTTTCATAGATTCAGTGAAGAAGAAATCCGCAATGCTTATGAAAAAGCCCATAAGCTGCAAGTCGAACTGACAATGATCCAGCAGCGTGAAAAGCAATTGCGCGAACGCCGGGACGATTTGGAACGCAGACTGTTAGGCCTTCAGGAAATCATCGAACGCTCAGAATCACTAGTGAGCCAGATTACGGTCGTGCTGAACTATCTGAATCAGGATCTTCGGGAGGTTGGGCTGCTTCTTGCCGATGCGCAGGCAAAACAGGATTTTGGCTTGAGAATTATTGAAGCGCAGGAAGAAGAGAGAAAAAGAGTCTCGAGAGAAATTCACGACGGTCCTGCACAAATGCTGGCAAATGTTATGATGAGATCGGAATTAATTGAACGGATTTTCCGAGACCGAGGCGCTGAAGACGGATTCCAGGAAATCAAAAATCTCCGCCAAAATGTGCGGAATGCTCTTTACGAAGTGAGACGGATTATATATGATTTAAGACCGATGGCCCTTGATGACCTAGGCCTGATTCCAACTTTGCGGAAATATCTATATACAACCGAAGAATATAACGGTAAGGTGAAAATACATTTTCAGTGCATCGGCGATACGGAGGACAAACGACTCGCGCCTCAGTTTGAAGTTGCGCTCTTCAGACTCGCACAGGAAGCTGTATCCAATGCGTTAAAGCATTCTGGATCTGAAGAAATTACAGTCAAAGTTGAGATTACAAAGGATTTTGTGATTTTAATGATAAAAGATAACGGCAAAGGATTTGACCTGAAGGAAGCGAAAGAGAAGAAAAACAAATCATTCGGCTTGCTTGGAATGAAAGAAAGAGTAGATTTATTGGAAGGAACCATGACAATAGATTCAAAAATAGGTCTTGGGACATTTATCATGATTAAGGTTCCGTTATCTCTTTGACTATGATTTGTAAAATAGAGCCAAAAGGCATATTGACCGAATACCAGAGTATATAGAACAATAATACAAGGAGGCGTGGCTTGTGACTAAAGTAAACATTGTTATTATCGACGACCATCAGTTATTTCGTGAAGGTGTTAAGCGGATATTGGATTTTGAACCTACCTTTGAAGTGGTAGCGGAAGGGGACGACGGAGATGAAGCGGCTCGTATCGTTGAGCACTATCATCCTGATGTCGTGATCATGGATATCAATATGCCGAACGTAAATGGCGTGGAAGCTACAAAGCAGCTTGTAGAGCTGTATCCTGAATCTAAAGTAATTATTCTATCAATTCACGATGACGAGAATTACGTAACACATGCCCTGAAAACAGGTGCAAGAGGTTATCTGCTGAAAGAGATGGATGCTGATACACTAATTGAAGCGGTTAAAGTAGTTGCCGAGGGCGGTTCTTACCTTCACCCGAAGGTTACTCACAACCTCGTAAACGAATTCCGACGTCTTGCAACAAGCGGAGTTTCTGCTCATCCTCAGCATGAGGTCTATCCAGAGATTCGCAGACCATTACATATTTTAACAAGACGGGAATGTGAAGTGCTGCAAATGCTTGCAGACGGAAAAAGCAACCGCGGCATCGGTGAATCATTGTTTATCAGTGAAAAAACTGTTAAAAACCATGTCAGCAATATCTTACAAAAAATGAATGTAAACGACCGGACGCAAGCCGTGGTGGTCGCCATTAAAAATGGTTGGGTAGAAATGAGATAGCATGAAATTGGACTTGCCTTTTTGAGGCAGGTCTTTTTTTAGGCTTCTGTTTCCCTTACAATAGAGTCATAAATTGATAAGGCAGGTAACGAAGCTATGAATATTGCAGTAGTAACAGATAGTACGGCATATATTCCCAAAGAAATGCGTGAACAAAATCATATACACATGATTCCTCTCCAGGTTGTTTTTGGGGATGAAACATATCATGAAGAAACAGAAATGGACTGGAGAAGCTTTTACCAAGAAGTGAAAAAGCATACAGAGCTTCCATCCACTTCTCAGCCTGCGATCGGCGAGCTGGTTGCTTTGTATGAAGAGCTCGGCAAGACATATGATGCGGTGATCAGTATTCATCTTTCTAGCGGAATTAGCGGGACATTCAGCAGTGCAG
Source organism: Bacillus sp. AF23 (assembly GCF_020861455.1). Taxonomy (NCBI): domain Bacteria; kingdom Bacillati; phylum Bacillota; class Bacilli; order Caryophanales; family Bacillaceae; genus Bacillus; species Bacillus sp. AF23. The sequence continues at coordinate 36,858 of NZ_JAJHVY010000034.1, read as the reverse complement.
CTGCAGCGAATACAATGGTCGATAATATTGAAGTATACCCGTTTGACTCAGAAATCAGCTGTCTGGCTCAAGGTTTTTATGCTCTGAAAGCAGCTGAATTGATCAGAAATGGAGTGTCATCGCCGGAAGATATTATAAAAGAACTGGAAGAAATGAAAAAAACCGTTCGGGCATATTTTATGGTGGATGATTTAACGCATCTTCAGCGAGGCGGACGATTAAGCAGTGCTCAAGCCTTTATTGGGAGTCTTCTCAAGGTAAAGCCTATTCTTCATTTTGACAATAAGGTAATTGTGCCTTTTGAGAAGATCCGCACACGCAAAAAAGCAATTTCGCGGATTTACGAGCTTTTAGATGAAGACGCAAGTAAGGGCATGCCGATGAAAGCTGCCGTTATTCACGCTAATCGAGAAGAAGAAGCATCGAGTATTATTGAAGAGCTCTCTGCAAAATATCCGCATGTTGAATTTTATAACAGTTACTTTGGTGCGGTTATAGGCACTCATCTTGGTGAAGGTGCAATAGGAGTCTGCTGGTGTTTTAAATAAATGATGAAATCTCCGTTTTAGAAACGGAGATTTTTTTATATTCTTTTTTTAGCTGTTAGACAGAATATTTTCATTCCGGCATAATATCTCGCAAGGAGGCCGTACTATGCAGACTAAGACATCAGAATCGAACAGCCTATTCTCTAAAGAACTGCAGCAGCAGCTTCAGGGCCGTCATCTGCTGAGAACAGAAATCCCATTTTCTGACGAGATCATTAATTGGCATATCGAGCATGGTTATATATCTGCCGAGGGGTCTATATCAAAAAATAAATGGGGATATAGATGCAATAGATGCGGTCAAAATGATCAACAGTATTTTTCTTCGTATCATTCATCAGGAGAAGATAAAGTATACTGCCGCTCTTGTGTCATGATGGGCAGAGTGAGTGAGGATGTTTCTTTATATTCCTGGTGCAAGGAGGCAGAGGCAAACTGGAAGCCTATAAAACTGACTTGGGATGGAAAGCTTTCAAGCGGACAGCAAAAGGCCGCTGACGTCTTAATTGAAGCAATTTCGAAGCAAGAAGAGCTCCTTATTTGGGCTGTTTGCGGCGCAGGTAAAACTGAATTATTATTCCCGGGTATAGAATTGGCATTAAATTTAAGACTGCGTGTTTGTATTGCAACCCCGCGCACCGATGTTGTATTAGAGCTTGCTCCGAGACTGAATGCTGCATTTCAGGGTGCTGATATTTCAGCTCTATACGGAGGAAGTGATGACAAAGGGCGTTTATCTCCGCTTATGATTTCCACAACCCATCAGCTTTTGCGCTATAAAGACGCATTCGACGTCATGATCATTGATGAAGTGGATGCTTTTCCATATTCCGCTGATCATACTCTTCAATTCGCTGTTCAAAAAGCGAGAAAGAAAAACAGCACTCTTGTTTTTCTAAGCGCAACACCTCCTAAAGAATTAAAAAGAAAAACATATAAAGGTGAGTTAAAATCCGTTCGCATACCGGCCAGATACCATCGGAAACCATTGCCTGAACCGCGTTTTCAGTGGTGCGGAAACTGGAAAAAGAAATTAACCCGAAACAAAATCCCAAATGCGGTAAAAAGATGGATAGAACAGCATGTGAAAGAAGGAAGGCCCGTTTTTTTATTTGTTCCTTCCATTTCTGTTTTGGAAAAGGCTGCTTCTTGTTTTAAAGATATGAATTATCGAACAGCGGCTGTACATGCGGAAGATAAGCTCAGAAAAGAAAAAGTGCAGCAATTTCGAGACGGTCAGTTTGATCTGTTAATCACAACAACAATATTGGAAAGAGGTGTCACAGTTCCTATGGTCCAAGCAGGCATCTTAGGGGCAGAATCGCCCATCTTTACGGAAAGCGCGCTTGTGCAAATCGCGGGAAGGACAGGACGGCATAAAGAACATGCAGACGGCGATGTCATTTATTTTCACTTCGGAAAAACAAAGAGTATGATAGAGGCAAGAAAGCATATAAAAATAATGAATGAATTGGCTCTAAAAAATAAATTGATAGACTAGTTAATATTTAAAAACATGATACAGTATACTCATATAACTAATGAGGAGCTGTAAAAATGCTTGTCAATTCAAAAGAAATCATGATGCAAGAACTTCTTGACCGATATATGGATCAGCTTCATATGACCTGCACTTGCCAAGTATGCAAAAATGATGTACTTGCACTTTCTTTAAACCAAGTAAGACCAGCTTACGTCACTGATTTAAAAAAGATTGCATATACGAAAGCTGAGCTGGTAGATAAACAGAAAAACACGGCTATGCTTGTGATTTTGGCTGAATCAGCTGCTGTGGTATCGGAGAATCCGAGTGATCAATGCGAAAAGAGACAGGAGGAGGCTCTAAAAAACTGATCTGTCTATTATGTGATTCAAAATTTTCTCAAGCTGTTTCATGGTGCTCACTATTCTTATTAAAACCTGACGACAGGGTCTGTCAGTCCTGCAGAAACAAATTACAGATCATCAAAGGGGCCATCTGTCCGCTTTGCGGCAGGCCTCAAACCGCTCATGAAGTGTGCGCGGATTGCGAGGCATGGAAATCAAGAATAGATGACGGCTTAAGGCTCAGTCAAAACCGTTCTGTTTACTTATATAATGACATGATGAAAGAAACGCTCGCCCGAATGAAATTCAGGGGAGATGCAGCAATAATAAGCGCTTTTAAAAATGACTTTTCCTCAGAATTCTCTGCTGTCTATCCAGATAAACGCCTTGTGCTCGTTCCCATTCCGTTAAGCGAAGAACGGAAAGCAGAACGCGGTTTTAACCAGTCACAAATGCTTGCTGAATGCTTAAACCGGCCCATCATCAATCCTCTCATCCGCCTGAATAATGAAAAGCAGTCTAAGAAAAAGAAACCGGAGCGCCTGCTTTCAGAGCATGTTTTTGAAACAAAAAACAGCTCGGTTGAGGGTATGGATATTGTTTTAATCGACGATCTTTATACTACGGGCGCCACTTTGCACTATGCTGCCCGCTGTTTATTGGAGAAAGGCAAAGCTGGTTCAGTGTCATCTTTTACCTTAGTGAGAAGCTAAATGATTCAATTTTTGTGCCGATATAATGTCTAGAAATTACTGCAGGCATATTAATGAATAAGGAGTAAACATGATGGGTGAACTGGCGAATTGTCCGAAATGCAATGCTTTATTTTTAAAAACAAAGCTGCAAACCGTGTGTCAGGCGTGTATTAAGGAAGAAGAAAAATCATTTGAGACTGTATATAAATTTTTAAGGAAACAGGAAAACAGGCAATCAACACTGAGCCGCATAACTGAGGAAACAGGTGTGGAGGAAGAGCTGATTTTAAAATTCATCAGGCAAAAGCGAATCCAAATCACTCATCTGCCGAACTTGGCATACCCTTGTGAAAGGTGCGGGACATCGATTAGGGAAGGCAAGTTCTGCAAGGCTTGCCAGTCCGATATAAAGGATCAAATAGATCATCTGAACCAAGAATCCGCATTGAAAACAGAACGGGAAAATAGTAAAAAAGACACATACTATGCCTATAATACCAAAAACAGCTGATTCCCTAAACTAACTGAAAACGCAGTCGATAAAAGGGTTAGATTGTTTAAAGACTGCAACGGAAAGCGAGAGGAATCCTATGAAAATCAATCAATTTGGAACACAATCCGTTAATCCATACCAAAAAAATTACGAAAAGCAATCAGTACAAAAAAATGCTGCACAGCCTAAAGATAAAATCGAAATTTCATCGCAGGCTAAAGAGCTGCAAAATGCATCCGACGCAGTCACTGGTTCACGCCAGGAAAAAATCGCGCAGCTAAAAGCGCAAATTGAAAACGGGTCATACAAAATAGACGCAAATCATATTGCAAAAAATATAATTAATTTTTATAAAAAGCAGTAAAAAAGGAGAAAGCCATGTCAGCAAAGCCAATTATTGAACAATTGAAGCGACTTTGCGTTCTGCATGAGCATTTGCTCACGCTGTCTGAGGAAAAAACGGAAGCGCTCAAAGCCGGCAAAACAAAAGAGCTTTCTAACATTTTGACAAAAGAACAAAAATATATTCAAGCAATCGAACAGACCGAAGATGACCGGATTAAAGCGGCTTCCGCTTTTCTTGGATACAGCGAAAATAACACTATTTCTGCTTGTATCGCCAAAACTTCAGGCAGTGAAAAGGAAGAGCTTGAACTTTTGTTCGAATCTCTTACTAAAGTTCTCGGGCGTTTAAAAGAAGTGAATAAGCTGAATAGACAGCTGACAAGAGACGCGCTGCAATTCATCTCTATTTCGTACGATATGCTGGTTCCTAAGGATAATAACTTTAATTACAGCAAACAGATTAAAGCTGAGCTTCCGAAGAGCAGCCGGCTGAAACTGTTCGATTCAAAAGCTTAGCGGAAAGGAATTCAGAATATGACATCTACCTTTATGGGGCTTGAAACTGCAAGGCGGGCGTTAAGCGCCCAGCAGGCAGCGTTAAGCACGACTGCAAATAACGTGGCAAATGCCAACACTGACGGTTATACAAGACAGCGAGTCTCGTTGGAGGCAACTGACTACTTCCCTGCTGTATCAAAAAACGCAGAAAAAACCGCGGGGCAAATGGGAACGGGCGTTCAAGGGAAGTCAGTTGAGAGAATAAGAGATATCTTTCTTGACTACCAATACCGTCTTCAAAACAATAGTGCCGGATACTACGACACGAAGGCCAAAGCTCTCTCCCAAATGGAAGGCATCTTAAATGAGACGGACGGCAGCGGCTTAAACAGTGTACTCAATTCGTTTTGGAATTCCCTTCAGGAATTATCGAATAATACAAACGAAGACAGTGCGCGTTCTGTTGTCGCTGAAAAAGGAAAAGCTCTAGCAGAAACGTTTAATTATCTTTCCGAATCACTTACAAATGTTCAATCGAACTTAAAAGCAGAGCTAGATACTACGGTGTTGGATGTCAATTCGGTGCTTTCCCAATTAAACAGTTTAAATAAGCAAATAGCTCAAGTTGAGCCGGTCGGGCTTCTGCCAAATGGTTTATATGATCAGCGAGATTTGCTGATCGATAAATTATCCTCAATGGTTGATATTAAAGTCAGCTATAACAAATCAGGCGGTAATGCACTTGCTTCTGCTGAAGGAACCGTATCAATTGAAATCCTTGATAAAAATAAACAGTCACTGGGAACTGTTTTGGACGGTGAAAATTACGAGGTTTCAGAACTTGCAGCCAACTATGATAATGAAACTGGTTTAGTATCAAGTATTTCAATCGGAAACACTGCTCTACAGGCTGAGTCATTCAGCAGTAAGGGATCTCTTTTAGGATTTATAGAGTCTTACGGGTATGTATCAGCAGGCGGCGAAGAAAAGGGCACATATCCGGACATGCTATCAGATCTCGATAATATGGCACTTGAATTCGCGAAAGCTTTCAATGAGGTGCACCGAAATGGTTTGACCAAGAGCGGCGAACAAGGCGGGGACTTTTTTGATTTTACCGGTGGTGAAACTGAACCGGCAAAAGGAGCGGCGGGCAAGATTAAAGTAGCTGCCAGCATATCAGATTCAAGCGGCGCGAATATTGCTTTCTCACTGACTGGTGCAGCCAACGATAATTCAAATGCAACAAAATTAGCGAATGTGTTAACAGGTGATATAACCATTAATGGTAAAAAGACAAGTGTGCTAGATTACTCTTCAGGTCTGATTGGCGAGCTGGGGATCAAAGCTCAAGAGGCGAATCGGCTGGCATCTAATACAGAAACACAGCTGAATGATGCAGACATAAACCGTCAGCAAATGAGCGCTGTTTCTTTAGATGAAGAAATGACCAATATGATTCAATTCCAACACGCATACAATGCTGCCGCAAGAATGGTAACGTTACAAGACGAAATCCTTGATAAAGTAATTAATGGCATGGGTGTCGGGGGAAGGTAGGTAGATCAAATGAGAGTAACACAAGGGATGATTCAGCAAAACTCATTGAGATATATCGGTTCAAGCTACTCAAAGCTGGATAAACTTCAATCACAGATTTCTTCCGGAAAAAAAATCTCAAAAGCTTCCGATGATCCTGTAGTAGCTATGAAAAGCTTAAAGTATAATACGCAATTATCTCAAGTTCAACAATACCAAAGTAATGCTTCTCAAGCTTTTACCTGGCTTGAAAACACTGAAACAAACATTACTGAAGGAATTGACATTATGTCAAAGGTCAGAGAGTTAGCTGTTCAAGCTAAGAATGACACAAATGGTGGAGCAGAATTGCAAGCTATTGGTGTAGAAGTAAAACAATTAAAAGAACAGCTTTTAAATATTGCTAATACACAAGTGAACGGCAGATATATCTTCAATGGCACTAATTCAGATACACCTCCAGTTAAAGACAACGGCGACGGAACTTATACGATTTCTGATACGGCTGACGTTATTGTCAATATATCGGATAATATGTCATTAAAGGTAAACTCAGATCCGAAGGCAGCTTTTGGCGGTACTTCTGGAAGCGGACAAAATGTGTTTGAAATGCTTAATTCATTTGAGACAGCACTTAATTCAGGCTCTTTGGACGATGTGGACAGCGTTTTAGATGATATTGATCAATTTTCTGACGGTATGAGCGCAGAACGATCTGATCTCGGAGCGAGATATAACCGTCTTGAACTGATTAATACAAGACTTGCATCTCAAGAAGAAACAGCTACAAAAGTATTGTCTGACAATGAAGATGTAGAACTGGAAGAAGTCATAACGGAATTTATTGCCCAGCAAAGTGTACATAGAGCTACCTTAGCTGTAAATGCGCAAATTGTTCAGCCTACATTGATCGACTTTTTAAAGTAAGCGGCTCTCAGGAGTTCGCTTTTTTTATAGTTTAGGAGGTAGAGTGATGCAAATTCCCAGATTGATTATGCATAGTGTTCAAGGGAAAATTGGTTTAACAACGACGCCCGCCAGCTTAAAAATGGAGCAGCCGCAAGCCGACCTGGAGATTGAACAGCCAAGCGCGGAAATGGAAATATCGGTGACACCTGGAAAACTTACGATTGACCAGACGCAAGCATGGGAAGAATTAGACAGAAAGCATGTATTCAAAAGAATCGAAGAAGCTGCCCAGCAAGGGCATGAGGATGTAATGGAAGGCATAGCCCGTACTGCAGAAGAAGGCGACGAGCTTATGAGAATTGAAAATAAGGGGAACCCAATCGCTTCACAAGCAAAGAGGAACTCTGAGATGCACCAAATTCAATTAGGAGAACATTATGCTCCTTCTCTTTCAAGGGTGAAAATACAATATACCCCATCACAGCTTGATATTCAGATTACGCCGCGAAAGCCTGTTATTCAGGCTGAACCGCGTAAACCAATTGTTGAATATACGCCGGGAAATGTTAAGGTTGACATGCTCCAATACCCTGATTTAAATATAGAGGTAGAAAACCTAAAAGAATCACTCGAAAAGTAAAAAGAAAAGGATCGTGAACAATGATCATTCATACTAAATACCATGGCCAAATGAACGTAAAAGAAGAACAAATCATTCTTTTTGAAAACGGGATTCCGGGCTTTTTAGAAGAAAAACAGTTCGTCATTCTTCCGCTTTCAGAAGACTCTCCATTCGTGGCGCTGCAGTCCGTCACTTCAGAGAATCTTGCGTTCATCGTTGTAAGTCCGTTTATCTTTTTTAAGAATTATGAATTTGACCTTGATGAATCAACTGCTGAACTTTTGGATATCGATAATATTGAAGACGTAGAAGTCATGACATTATTGACCATGGCAGAACCATTCGAAAAAACGACTGCTAATTTATTGGCTCCTATTATTGTGAATCGCAAGAACATGCTGGCTAAGCAAGTCGTTTTACACGACTCCCCATATACGACAAAGCATCCGATTGGAGGAGAATCATGCTAGTTTTATCGCGGAAAATAAACGAAGCGATTCAAATAGGTGCTGATATTGAAGTAAAAGTGATTGCGGTTGAGGGTGACCAAGTGAAAATTGGAATTGAAGCCCCAAAGCATATTGATATTCACAGGAAAGAAATTTACTTGACCATTCAGGAAGAAAATAACCGTGCGGCAGCGTTATCCAGCGATGTGATCTCCGCATTATCCTCACAAAAAAAGTGAGGATTTTTTTTATTTTTGTATTAACAAAATCAGAGACAATCCGATATTAATGATGTAGCCGGGAGGAGACGCAAACACTCCGCCAGTTACAAAAAAACAAGGCACAAGGACGTGCCTTAACAACATATTCAGGGAGGAACAAAACAATGAGAATTAACCACAATATCGCAGCACTTAACACATTAAACCGTTTAGGCTCAAACAACGGTGCAGCACAAAAGAACATGGAGAAGCTTTCTTCAGGTCTTCGTATCAACCGTGCGGGAGATGACGCAGCAGGTCTTGCGATCTCTGAAAAAATGAGAGGACAAATCAGAGGTCTTGAAATGGCTTCTAAAAACTCTCAAGACGGAATCTCTCTTATCCAAACAGCTGAGGGTGCATTGACTGAAACTCATGCAATCCTTCAACGTATGCGTGAACTTACTGTTCAAGCAGGAAACACTGGAACACAACAACCAGATGATCTTAAATCTATCCAAGACGAAATCTCCGCTCTAAAAGAAGAAATTGGCGGTGGAACTGATGCGAACGGGATTGCAGACCGTACACAATTCAACGGTAAAAACCTATTAGATGGTTCTTTTGCTAGCGGTACAGCAGACCTTACATTCCAAATTGGTGCAAATAAAGGACAGCAATTAACAGTAAATATTGACAGCATGAAAGCGGCTGACCTTGGAACAACTGTAAAAATCAGTGATATCGATGTAACAAAGTTTGATACTTCATCATTCGATGATCAACTTTCCGGAATTGATGAAGCAATCACTCAAGTTTCTAACCAACGTTCTAAACTTGGTGCGGTACAAAACCGTCTTGAGCACACAATCAACAACTTAAGCGCTTCTGGTGAAAACCTGACAGCTGCTGAGTCTCGTATCCGTGACGTTGACATGGCGAAAGAAATGAGCGAGTTCACAAAGAACAACATTCTTTCTCAAGCTTCTCAAGCGATGCTTGCTCAAGCGAACCAACAGCCTCAAAACGTACTTCAATTGTTACGTTAATTTTGAAAAAGACCTTGGCGTTTGCCGGGGTCTTTTTTTATATCCGTAACTCCAAATCTTTCCCCCTTGCTGTCTATAACCCGTGATATAATAATCGAATTCTCCACTATCTTATAAATGTATTTCCAAACAAGAATTCTAAAACAGATGAGTTTTTTTCCAAAAATATGTGTAATCTTATCTCGACTTAGTCGATATAAACGATAGATTGGGACATAGGGGATGATCAATTGAACATTGAAAGACTCACTACGTTACAACCTGTTTGGGATCGTTATGATACTCAAATACATAATAAGAAAGATCATGAGAGTGAGGTTCCTGTTCATCAAGTTTCATATACCAATCTTGCTGAAATGGTAGGGGAAATGAACAAGCTTTTGGAACCTTCGCAAGTTCACCTGAAGTTTGAGCTCCATGAGAAGTTAAATGAATACTATGTAAAAGTAATAGAGGACTCTACAAATGAAGTCATCCGCGAAATTCCGCCGAAACGGTGGCTTGATTTTTATGCGGCCATGACTGAATTTCTTGGGTTATTTGTAGATGAAAAAAAGTAGATGAGGAGTGGTTTGAAATGGTCACGAGAATAACAGGTCTTGCGTCAGGAATGGATATAGATGATATCGTATCAAAGCTGATGCAGACAGAAAGAGCGCCGCTGGATAAGCTGACACAAAAAAAGCAGACGCTTGAATGGCAGCGTGACAGCTATCGTGAAGTCAACTCAAAAATAAAAGAATTACAAGATTATATGTCTAAAAATACGTTGACATATCCGAGCACGTATCAGAGCAAAGCTGTGACCAGCTCCAATGAGTCTGTGTTAACTGCTACAGGAAACGCAAGTGCGCCAAATTCGTCTTCTACTGTTGAAGTAGCGAGTTTGGCAACTGCAGCAACGTATAAGGCAAATAATTATACGGGATACACACAAGGCGATTATAATTTGGCATTTAACGTTGTAGCACCTGGTGAGACAACGGCAAAAACAGTGAACATCAGTGTGACGAGCGCCGATACCATTGATAATGTGATTTCTAAACTTAACAGTTCAGATCTAGGAGTATCAGCATTTAAAGACAAAATATGGAATGGTACAGAGTATGTAGAAACGATTGCGATTTCTTCTAAAGCAACAGGTGCAGGAGGCAGCATACAGGCAGCAGACTCTGCTACATCCGACTTTATGTCCGGTCAGCTTGGTTTTTCTTTAGACGCTGATAATAAGCTCACTGCTTACAAAGAAGGAACAAATGCAAAGGTCACGATTAATGGCTTTGAAATGGAGAAGCTGACAAACAACTTTACGGTTAATGGCGTTACCTACTCGATCAAAAATACAACTGCAGCCACAGGCCCTGTTACCACATCTGTTTCTACTGATGTTGACGGGATTTATAACCAAATTAAAGAGTTTGTAGATAAATACAATGAATTGGTTGACAGCCTGAATGAAAAGCTTCAGGAAGAAAAATACAGAGACTATACTCCGCTGACGAGTGAACAAAAAGAAGCAATGTCTGATAAAGAGGTAGAACTCTGGGAGAAGAAGGCAAAAAGCGGTTTGCTGAGAAATGATTCCAGCATCAGCACCGGTACAAACCAAATGAGGACCGACTTTTATTCTCAAGTAAATGCGGATGGGAAAGCCTATCAATTAACTGAATTTGGCATCACAACCTCAAGTGCTTACCAATTGCGGGGACATTTAGAGATTAATGAAGACAAACTGAAAGCAAAAATACAAGAAGATCCACAAAGTGTTGCTGCCTTATTTACAAACGGGACGAACAGCAGCGCTTATAGTGATAAAGGAATTATGAAACGCATCGGTGAAACACTGAAAAGTACAGTGAAAAGCATTGAAGCAAAAGCCGGCAACTCGACAATGGGAACCAATGACTACTCAATCGGTAAAAATTTGAACACGATCAGCACTGATATCACCAAAATGCAGGACAGATTGAATACCATAGAAAACCGCTATTATACAAAATTCAGTGCAATGGATTCTGCGATTCAAAAAATGAACGAACAAGCGTCCTATTTATCACAGCTTCTTGTACAATAAATGTAATTTGGAGGATGACACATGGCGATCCAAAATCCTTATGCAGCTTATCAGCAAAATTCAGTGAATACCGCTACGCCCGGGGAGCTGACCCTTATGCTGTATAATGGCTGTTTGAAATTTATAAAACTTGCATCTCAGGCCATTGAGAATAATGATATGGAACGTAAAAATGAAAATCTGATTAAAGCGCAAAATATCATTCAGGAATTAAATGGTACGCTTAACCGCAACATAGAGCTTTCCGGTTCAATGGGTGCGATGTACGATTATATGTATCGAAGACTGGTAGAGGCAAATATGAAAAATGATAAGAGCATACTGGAAGAAGTTGAGGGGTATGTGACAGATTTTCGCGATGCTTGGAAACAAGCCATGCAAAGTGAACGAAAGGACCGGCACGGATCAGGCGGGATCGCATGAAAAACATAGATCAGCTATACACTGAGACGGAGAGTATGCTGTCACACATACAAAACACACCGGAAAGCGATGAACTTTTAAAGCAAATTGAAGACTTTGTGTCTAAACGGTCTGAACTTATTCAGGGGATAGCTCTGCCGCTTTCAGAAGAAGAGCGAAAGCAGATGAAACTTGTCTTGACATGGGATCAGCTTATTGTGAAAGAAATGGAAAGACTGAAGCAGTCAATCGCAGCAGAACTTCAGCAGGTGAAAAGAAAACGTGCGATGCATACGACGTATTTAAATCCTTATAACAACATCACGATTGACGGTAGATATTATGACAAGCGTAAATAGGTGAGTGCCTTGAAGAGCATTGAGGATTATACGCTTTTATCAGCTTATTATCATCTTCTTTTTACCATTGAGGAAGGGCTGTGCTATTTGATAGAGGCGGAACAGAATTTATCAAAGACAGAAGGGGATCGGATCTACCAAGATCTGATCCAAGCCTTTTTTTATTTGGATTCAACCCATTCAACTCTTCTTTTCGTGATGAACACACGGTGCGCGGAAGTATGCGTTAAGGCTTTTGACGAGATTTTTGCAGAATTTGATCAATTGGTTTCTTTCTCATTCCCCTCTCATGAATTCTGCGAGTATTTAAAAGGACATTTTCTGATTCACTATAGGAAATGGATGCTGTCCATTCATCGATGTATGGAGCCCTTTGTGATCAATTGACGTTGTGTAAGGTATTTTTTCTTATTGCCAGCATATACATATACCTCCCGTAACCATAGGAACATCAGCATAAAACGGCATAATTCGACAAAGTTCACTGAATTTTCACAAAAGGTTTACGTTTCAGCAGGAATTGTAAAGGGTAAAGGAGAAATAGATACATATCCTTAATAAAAGGGAGGCGTTCTTTGATGAACTATAACATCAGAGGAGAAAATATTGAAGTGACACCCGCGTTAAAGGATCATGTCGAGAAGAAGATCGGCAAGCTGGAGCGTTATTTTGAGCATAGTGTAAATGCCGATGTGAACGTCAACTTGAAGTTTTACAATGACAAGGAGTCCAAGGTTGAGGTTACGATTCCGATGACAGATCTGGCGCTTCGGTCTGAAGTGCATAACGAGGATATGTACAATGCAATTGATCTCGCTACAAACAAGCTGGAACGTCAGATCCGTAAGCATAAAACAAAGGTAAACCGCAAATTCCGTGAGCAGGGTCTTCCGAAATCTTCAGTGGCAAACGGCCTCGGCTCTGATACAGATATTGCGGTTCAGGACGAAATAGAAGAAGATGAAAGCTTAGAAATCGTCCGTCAGAAGCGCTTTAATTTAAAGCCGATGGATAATGAAGAAGCGATCTTGCAAATGAATATGCTCGGCCATAACTTCTTTGTTTTCACAAATGCGGAAACAAACCTTACAAACGTCGTGTACCGCAGAAATGATGGGAAATATGGCCTGATTGAACCGACTGAATAATGAAGAGCAGCCTTCCGTGATTTTCGCGGAAGGTTTTTGTTTTTTCTTATTTGCAAATTCTTTGGAAATAAGAGAAGGTATGATATGATAATGAGAGGTATACATGGACTAGTAAATTATTTATACATGCTTGTCAAACAGGCATGTGATGATAGAGGAGCGTTATAAATGCTTGGAATTTTAAATAAAATGTTTGATCCAACAAAACGTACGCTGAATAGATACGAAAAAATAGCTAACGATATTGATGCGATTCGGGGAGACTATGAAAATCTCTCGGATGATGCGCTGAAACATAAAACAATTGAATTTAAAGAGCGCCTTGAAAAAGGGGCGACAACTGATGATCTACTTGTTGAAGCATTCGCAGTGGTTCGGGAAGCTTCCCGCCGCGTAACCGGCATGTTCCCGTTTAAAGTCCAGCTTATGGGGGGCGTGGCTCTTCATGACGGAAATATCGCGGAGATGAAAACAGGGGAAGGTAAAACATTAACGTCTACTCTGCCTGTTTATTTAAATGCCTTATCTGGAAAAGGCGTGCACGTCGTGACAGTCAATGAATACTTGGCGAGCCGTGACGCAGAGCAAATGGGGAAAATTTTTGAGTTTCTTGGCTTAACTGTAGGACTGAATTTGAACTCAATGTCGAAAGATGAAAAACGGGAAGCTTATGCGGCTGACATCACTTATTCTACAAACAACGAGCTCGGTTTCGATTATTTGCGAGACAACATGGTTCTTTATAAAGAGCAAATGGTGCAGCGTCCGCTTCATTTTGCGGTAATTGATGAAGTCGACTCTATTTTGATTGATGAAGCGAGAACACCGCTTATCATTTCAGGACAAGCTGCAAAATCGACAAAACTGTACGTACAGGCAAATGCTTTTGTACGCACGTTAAAAGCAGAGAAGGACTATACGTATGATGTAAAAACAAAAGGTGTACAGCTCACAGAAGAAGGAATGACAAAGGCTGAAAAAGCGTTCGGCATCGACAACCTGTTTGATGTGAAAAATGTGGCGCTCAACCACCATATCAACCAGTCCTTAAAAGCGCACGTTGCCATGCAGAAGGACGTTGATTACGTAGTAGAAGACGGTCAGGTTGTTATCGTTGACTCTTTCACGGGTCGTTTAATGAAAGGCCGCCGCTACAGCGAAGGGCTTCACCAGGCGATCGAAGCGAAGGAAGGGCTTGAAATTCAAAATGAGAGCATGACCTTGGCGACGATTACGTTCCAGAACTACTTCCGGATGTATGAAAAGCTGGCCGGTATGACGGGTACGGCTAAAACAGAGGAAGAGGAATTCCGTAACATCTACAACATGCAGGTTGTGACGATTCCGACAAACCAGCCGGTTGTTCGTGATGACCGTCCGGATTTAATTTACCGTTCAATGGAAGGGAAGTTTAAGGCCGTTGCAGAAGATGTTGCCCAGCGATATATGACAGGACAGCCCGTTCTTGTCGGTACAGTTGCGGTTGAAACGTCTGAATTGATTTCAAAGCTGCTCAAAAACAAGGGTATCCCGCATCAGGTATTAAACGCCAAAAACCATGAACGTGAAGCGCAAATCATTGAAGAGGCCGGTCAAAAAGGCGCTGTGACGATTGCGACAAACATGGCGGGGCGCGGGACAGACATTAAGCTTGGCGAAGGAGTAAAAGAGCTTGGCGGACTAGCCGTTGTCGGAACGGAACGCCATGAATCACGCCGGATTGACAATCAGCTGCGAGGACGTTCAGGACGTCAGGGTGATCCGGGGATCACGCAATTTTATCTTTCTATGGAAGATGAATTGATGCGCAGATTTGGTGCTGAGCGGACAATGGCAATGCTTGACCGCTTTGGTATGGATGACTCCACTCCGATTCAAAGCAAAATGGTATCACGCGCGGTTGAATCATCTCAAAAACGCGTTGAAGGAAATAACTTCGATTCACGTAAACAGCTTCTCCAATATGATGATGTTCTCCGCCAGCAGCGTGAGGTTATCTATAAGCAGCGTTTCGAAGTCATCGACTCTGAAAACCTGCGTGAAATCGTAGAAAATATGATCAAATCTTCTCTCGAGCGGGCAATTGCGGCCTATACGCCTAGAGAAGAGCTTCCTGAGGAATGGAAGCTTGACGGTCTTGTTGAGCTTGTTAACACGACTTACCTTGACGAAGGCGCGCTTGAAAAGAGCGACATCTTCGGCAAAGAGCCCGATGAAATGCTTGAGCTCATTATGGATCGCATCAAGACCAAATATAATGACAAAGAGGAAAAATTCGGCGAAGAACAAATGCGCGAATTTGAGAAAGTCATCGTGCTTCGCGCCGTCGATTCAAAATGGATGGATCATATCGACGCAATGGATCAGCTTCGCCAAGGGATTCACCTTCGTGCTTACGCGCAAACTAATCCGCTGCGTGAGTATCAAATGGAAGGCTTTGCGATGTTTGAGCATATGATTGAATCCATCGAGGACGAGGTTGCCAAATTTGTGATGAAGGCTGAGATTGAAAATAATCTGGAGCGTGAAGAGGTTGTACAAGGCCAAACCACGGCTCATCAGCCGCAGGAAGACGATGAAAACAAAAAAGCAAAGAAAGCGCCGGTTCGTAAAGTGGTTGATATCGGCCGAAATGCGCCATGCCACTGCGGAAGCGGAAAAAAATATAAAAATTGCTGCGGCCGGACTGAATAGTTCGTTCGGGCAAGTTTGCTGACCGCGGCGCCTTGAGCGCCCGCGGATCTTTTAATGAGGTGAATGGAATGGAATTATCAGAAATCAGAGTTGAGCTCGAAAATATGGCTTCTCGTTTAGCGGACTTTAGGGGGTCTCTTTGACCTCGAATCAAAGGAGACCCGCATTGCTGAGCTAGATGAGCAAATGGCTGATCCGGAATTCTGGAATGATCAGCAGAAAGCCCAAACGGTCATCAATGAAGCAAATGGTTTAAAGGATTATGTCAATTCCTATAAAAAATTGAATGAAACCCATGAAGAACTGCAAATGACTCATGACCTTCTGAAAGAAGAGCCGGATCAAGATCTTCAGCTTGAGCTTGAAAAAGAGCTAAAGGCATTAACGAAGGAGTTCAATGAGTTTGAGCTTCAGCTTCTACTCAGTGAGCCGTATGATAAAAACAACGCAATTTTGGAGCTGCATCCGGGTGCAGGCGGTACTGAGTCACAGGATTGGGGCTCTATGCTTCTCAGAATGTACACCAGATGGGCTGAGCGCCGCGGCTTTAAAGTGGAAACGCTCGATTACCTTCCTGGTGATGAAGCCGGTATTAAGTCAGTCACATTACTGATTAAAGGGCACAACGCTTATGGGTATATCAAGGCGGAAAAAGGCGTCCACCGTCTCGTGCGGATTTCTCCGTTTGACTCATCAGGCCGCCGCCACACTTCATTCGTATCTTGTGAAGTTATGCCTGAATTCAACGATGAGATCGATATTGATATCCGTACGGAGGATATTAAAGTTGATACGTACCGTGCAAGCGGAGCAGGCGGACAGCACGTCAACACGACAGACTCAGCTGTTCGGATTACTCACTTGCCGACAAACGTGGTTGTGACATGTCAAACAGAACGTTCACAAATTAAAAACCGTGAAAGAGCGATGAAAATGCTGAAGGCGAAGCTGTATCAGCGCAGAATTGAAGAACAGCAGGCCGAGCTGGATGAAATTCGCGGTGAGCAAAAAGAGATCGGCTGGGGAAGCCAAATCCGCTCTTACGTATTCCATCCGTACTCCATGGTCAAAGACCATCGGACCAATACAGAAATGGGTAACGTTCAAGCCGTAATGGACGGAGATATTGACGTATTTATTGACGCATACCTTCGTTCTAAACTTTCATAAGGAGGAAACACACCTGGTGTCTACAGGTGTGTTTTTTTATTGCCTGCATATCCTTGCTTTCATTGCTGCTTTAGCATATTACCACTGTGTTTGGGTGTTATTTACATCTTATCGGGGAAGGATTAAAATGCTATCGGAGAGCATAGGAAGAAACGGAGGAAGGTTGTAATGATGGATGTACGAAATAAAAGTCTTCGAGTTATAAGGGATTATGTATACATACTGATAGGGGCAGCAATTACAGCAGTGTCCTTTAATGTCTTTCTGCTTCCTAACAAAATAGCCGCAGGCGGTGTCAGCGGAATCAGTACCATTTTACAGTCATATGGTTTTGAAGCGGCCTATGTGCAGTGGATCATTAATATTCCCTTATTTATTGCCGGTATCATTTTGCTTGGCGGTAAATTTGGACTCAAGACACTCGCGGGTTCTGTCTTTTTGCCGCTTGTCGTGTTTTTGACGAGAGACATTCAGCCTGCTACACATCATGAGCTTCTGGCGGCGATTTTTGGCGGCGTCGGCATCGGGATTGGAATCGGCATTGTGTACTTAGGCAAAGGATCGACCGGGGGAACGGCATTAGCGGCTCAAATCATTCATAAGTACACAGGTCTCTCATTAGGGACGTGTCTCGCGATCATTGACGGTTTGATTGTTGTTACCGCGATGATCGTATTTAATATAGAGCAGGGACTGTATGCCATGCTTGGGGTGTATGTATCAAGCAAAACCATTGATGTCGTCCAAGTCGGCTTCAACCGCTCTAAAATGGCGCTTATCATTACAAAACAGGAACAGGCCGTGAAGGAAGCTGTTTTTAAAAAAATTGACAGAGGCGTTACGAAAATTTCTGCAGTCGGCGGATATACTGACGATGAACGACCGATTTTAATGTGCGTGGTTGGCCAAACTGAATTCACGAAATTGAAACAAATCGTCAAACAGATTGATGAGACTGCTTTTGTGATTGTAGCAGATGCAAGCGAGGTGCTGGGCGAGGGTTTCAAACGCGCTTAAACGAGGTTATAATATGGAAGAGATCGTAAAGGAGTTGTGCTTCTCAACATGAAATCAAAACTATCGATACTGATGCTTGTATTTGCCATTTCTGCCCTGCTGGCTGCCTGCGGTTCTAACGATGCAAAAGAAGAGAAGACAGACAACGGCAGCAAAACAGAAGCCTCTGCGTCTGAAGGGGAAGAATTATATCAGCAGAGCTGTGTAGGCTGCCACGGCAAGGATTTAGAAGGTGTGTCAGGACCTAATCTCCAAGAGGTTGGAGGCAAATACGACGAAGAAAAAATTGAAAGCATTATTAAAAACGGACGGGGCAATATGCCGAAGGGGCTTGTAGATGATAAGGAAGCCGCTTCAATTGCCAAATGGCTGTCAGAGAAAAAGTAAGAGGAGAAAATCTTTGCCGCGATTCAGGCAAGGATTTTTTTATGCCGAAATAATGATGAATGAAAAGAAACTGTAATAGTATTATGTCTAAATTTGACGTATAATGAAGTGTGTTGAAAATCAAACTTTCAGATTTTTCATCTTTTTACAAATGAATGGGTCATAAACTGTCGAATGCTTTCGAAGAGTATGACCGTGCGACATAAAATGATATAAAAGATTAGGTGATTTCATGATAGAGATGAAAGAAGTATACAAAGCCTATCCGAACGGTGTAAAGGCGCTTAACGGGATTTCAGTTACCATTCATCCCGGAGAGTTTGTTTATGTTGTCGGACCGAGCGGAGCGGGTAAATCTACTTTTATTAAAATGATATACAGAGAAGAAAAGCCGACAAAAGGGCAAATTTTACTCAATCATAAAGATCTCGCATCGGTTAAAGAAAAAGAGATTCCTTTCGTGCGGCGCAAAATAGGTGTAGTCTTCCAGGACTTCAAGCTTCTTCCGAAACTTACTGTGTTTGAGAATGTGGCTTTTGCCCTTGAAGTAATTGGAGAACAGCCGTCTGTCATTAAAAAACGGGTGCTTGAAGTGCTTGATTTGGTGCAGCTGAAGCATAAAGCGAGACAATTCCCTGACCAGCTTTCAGGCGGGGAGCAGCAGCGTGTCTCTATAGCCAGATCAATTGTGAACAGCCCTGATGTTGTCATTGCAGATGAACCTACGGGAAACCTTGATCCGGATACGTCTTGGGAAGTCATGAAGACGCTGGAGGAGATTAATAACCGCGGAACAACAGTCGTAATGGCGACACATAATAAAGAAATCGTAAACACCATTAAGAAACGTGTCATTGCAATCGAAGATGGTATCATTGTGCGTGATGAGTCAAGAGGGGAGTATGGTTCTTATGATTAAAATTCTCGGGCGCCATTTGCGTGAGAGTTTTAAATCTCTCGGGAGAAACACCTGGATGACGTTTGCATCCATTAGTGCAGTAACCGTTACGCTGATTTTAGTCGGCGTGTTTTTAGTGATTATGCTGAATTTGAATAACATGGCCACGAATGCTGAAAAAGAAGTCGAAATCAAGGTATTGGTTGATCTGACTGCAGATAAGAAGGCACAGGACAAGCTGCAGAACGAGATAAAAGACCTGAAAGGCATTCAAAGTGTCACTTTTTCATCTAAAGAAAAAGAGCTTGACCAGTTAGTTGACAGTTTTGGAGACAGCGGAAAATCCCTGACGATGCAGGATCAGGAAAACCCGCTGAATGATGCATTTGTGGTGAAAACGACCGATCCGCATGATACGCCAAGTGTCGCGAAAAAGATAGAAAAAATGGATCATGTTTACAAAGTTACTTACGGAAAAGAAGAGGTCAGCCGTTTGTTTAAAGTGGTCGGCGTTTCCCGCAACATCGGAATCGCGTTAATTATCGGCTTATTGTTTACGGCGATGTTCTTAATTTCCAACACCATCAAAATTACGATTTTTGCAAGAAGAAAAGAAATTGAAATCATGAAGCTTGTTGGTGCGACGAACTGGTTTATCCGCTGGCCGTTTTTCCTTGAAGGATTGCTGCTCGGCGTATTCGGTTCAGTCATTCCGATCGCGCTTGTATTGAGCACTTATCAATATGTTATCGGATGGGTCGTTCCGAAGGTTCAAGGATCATTTGTCTCTCTTCTTCCATATAATCCGTTTGTATTCCAAGTCTCGCTTGTATTAATTGCGATCGGCGCAGTGATTGGAGTATGGGGAAGCCTGACTTCCATCCGCAAGTTTTTGCGGGTATAAACATAAGAAAAGCCATCCCGATTGCGGGGCGGCTTTTTTCTTTTGCCTTCTTTTTCTTCTATGATTACATGAAATCTCCATCCTTTACATATACTATCTCTAGGTTTTGCAAAGACAGTCTGGCATACAGGAGGAGTAAAGGATGAATCAAAAAATAATCGCTGTAATAGCGGCGGGGAGCATGCTGTTCGGAGGCGCCGGCGTATATGCGGGAATGAACCTGCTGGAAGCCGAAAAGCCCGAAGCCGCAGCTGTTGCCGCAACGGCTCAAGCTGACTCTGATCGGGCTGCAGCTATGGATAAAATTGAAAAAGCATATGAATTGATTTCAAATGAATATGTAGAAAAGGTTGATAGAGAAAAGCTGCTTGAAGGAGCCATTCAAGGGATGCTGTCTACATTAAACGATCCTTATTCCGTCTATATGGACAAGCAGACGGCAAAGCAATTTTCTGATTCTCTTGATTCCTCTTTCGAAGGCATCGGGGCTGAGGTTGGAGTGGAAGAAGGCAAAATCATTATTGTGTCGCCATTTAAACAATCTCCTGCGGAAAAAGCCGGGCTGAAGCCGAATGATGAAATCATCAGTATTGATGGAGAATCGATGGCGGGCAAGGATTTAAATGACGCTGTCTTAAAAATAAGAGGAAAGAAAGGTTCCAGCGTGTCAATAAAGATTCAGCGGCCCGGGACGAAGAAGCAATTGTCATTCCGCATTAAGAGAGCTGAGATTCCGCTTGAAACGGTGTTTGCTTCAGAGAAAAAAGTGCAGGGGCATTCTGTCGGGTATATCGCCATTTCTACTTTTTCTGAGCATACTGCGGAGGATTTTGCAAAAGCATTGGGCAAGCTCGAGAAAAAAGGAATTGAAGGCCTCGTGCTGGATGTTCGAGGAAACCCGGGAGGATATCTTCAAAGTGTTGAAGAGATTCTTAAGCATTTCATTACAAAGGATCAGCCGTACATTCAGATTGCTGAACGCAATGGAGATAGAAAACGTTATTTTTCAACATTGACCCATAAAAAAACATACCCTGTCAATGTCATCACAGATAAGGGGAGCGCCTCTGCCTCCGAAATTCTTGCAGGCGCATTAAAAGAAGCGGGGCATTATGATGTTGTAGGCGACACGTCGTTCGGAAAGGGAACTGTTCAACAAGCTGTACCGATGGGAGACGGCAGCAATATTAAACTGACGCTTTACAAGTGGCTGACGCCAAACGGGAACTGGATTCATAAGAAGGGTGTTAAGCCGACCATTGCGATAAAGCAGCCTTATTATTTCTCCGCAGGTCCATTGCAGCTAAAAGAGCCTCTTAAAGCTGATATGAACAATGAAGATGTGAAACATGCACAGGTTTTGCTGAAAGGACTCAGTTTTGATCCGGGTCGGGAAGACGGCTATTTCAGCAAAGAAATGAAAAAAGCGATTTTGGCCTTTCAGGATCAAAACAAGCTCGCAAAAACGGGTGTGATTGACAATCGCACCGCGGAGAAAATAAATCATTTAATTGAAATGAAAAAATCAGATGAAAAAAATGATTTGCAGCTTCAAACGGCGCTTAAATCATTATTTGTCAATTAAAGGAGATGGTGTTCCATCTCCTGTTTCTTTGTGCTTAATGAATAAATAAACCATAAGTCACATAAAAATTGAGTTTTTGACAAGATATTAAAAAATTTTTCACAAATAAACATTTATAAAGGACCGAGATTACCCGATATCAATATAAGAGAGAGACTTTCTAACGAGAAAATATGCATTTAAAATGAAACTTTTGCAAGTTGCCTAGTCGTTGTTTACTTCATACAATATAAGAAGGTTCTAAAAAGAACAGTAATCAGGTTTATGGCAGCTGAACTACAGGTATTTAAAAGAGAAACGTTAGCGAGAATGCTTGTTAGCACTCCAGTACTGCTGCTTATACTGGCCCGTGCTTATCTGTACAAAGAAAATGGGGGTTCACAATTGAAGAGGGCAAGTATTGTGCGTGAAAAAAAATATTATGAATTAGTGGAACAATTAAAAGACAGAACACAAGACGTAACATTTTCAGCTACAAAAGCACTAAGTCTTCTTATGCTGTTTAGCAGGTACCTAGTGAATTACACAAATGTTGAATCGGTCAATGACATTAATGAAGAATGTGCCAAGCATTATTTTAATTACTTAATGAAAAACCATAAACGATTAGGAATCAATCTGACAGATATAAAGAGGTCGATGCACCTGATCAGCGGGTTATTGGACGTTGATGTAAACCATTATTTAAAGGATTTTTCACTATCGAATGTCACGCTCTGGATGACGCAAGAGAGATAAACCCTCCTGAGGATATCCAAGCCATTTAATATTTGATAGAATATGAGTAACATGTTTGGCTTGAGGCGGTGAAAGATAGTGTCTGTTCAATGGGGATTTGAACTGTTAAAAAGTGCGGGCCTGTTCTTTTTGCACCCGCTATTCTGGTTTTTTGTCATTGTAAGTCTGGCTTTCGGATATGTAAGGATCAAACGTGAGCGAAAAACCTTTCATACAAGAATAGCAGACATTTATGATGAACTGAAATTTACATATACAAAAGGGTTAATTCCCGGTATCCTTTTGTCTATTGTTTTGGGGGTACTCGGAATTTCTATTCCTCTCGGTATGCTTGCGATTATTGCCGTTATGACTGCAGCGGCAGCGTTCACTCTTCGCGCAAACTGGATGTCTGCTGCATATATCGTCAGTGTGAGTATGCTGATAGGTTTTGGACTGCAAGTGAATCAGGCTGAACCTTTTCTGGATCGGTTTCCGCAAGGCTATGCGGTCGTGTGGCCGGCTCTGGCGGTGTTTTTGGGGTTATTGGTTATCGCTGAAGGAGCGGTTGCATATCGTTCTGCCCATGTGAAAACATCACCGGGATTGGTCGTCAGCAGCCGCGGTTTGCCGATCGGTCAGCAGCTTGCAAACCGTATATGGCTTTTGCCGCTGTTTATTCTTGTACCTGGCAATGGATTAGAATCACACCTCAGCTGGTGGCCTGTGTTTTCTGTTCCCGGAGGGTCATTCCATTTTCTGTGGATCCCTTACTTTGTCGGATTCGGCCAAAGGGTGCAGGGTTCCCTTCCTGAAACCAGTATAAGAATCACAGCGAAGCGAGTCTGTATTCTCGGGCTTATTGTCTCCGCTCTCGGTGCAGCGAGTTTGCTGTGGACGCCGCTTGCGGGTGCAGCTGCCTGTGCGGCTGTATTAGGACGTATTTTTCTGTCCGTGAAGCAAAGGGTAAACGACAATGCAGCACCGTTTTATTTCTCCAAGCGTGATCAAGGCTTAATGGTGCTTGGCATTATACCAAATACACCGGCTGAAGACTTGGAATTAAAAATCGGAGAAATTATTACGAAAGTCAACGGCGTGCCCGTTAAGCACGTATCTGATTTTTATGAAGCGCTCCAGCGCAACCGTGCGTATGTGAAGCTTGAAATTATCGGTCTGAACGGGGAGATTCGCTTTGATCAGCGTGCGTCTTATGAGGGAGAACATCATGAATTGGGCATTCTGTTCGTAAAGGATGACCGTGAAGATGAGGCAGCCGCTTTGCCTGGATCATAAAAAACAGCCCGGTACCACATTTTGTGTGGCGCCGGGCTGTTTTGTTTTACGCTGAATTTTGTTCCATGTGTGCCGTTTCGTCAGATTTGATGCCTAACGAAACAAAAACACCAATGATGGATACTGCGAAGAGAATAATAAATAACGTGTGATACCCAGAAATCAGGCCAATTAAGGCTGACGAAATAATGCTTCCGAAATAACGGAAGGTCGAGAAAATGCCGGAAGCCACTCCGGACATCGCGGGCTCTACTGTAGCAAGGGATGACACCTGCATGCTGGTCAGTCCGACTCCGGATGCAAGCCCTCCGAGAATAAGAGAGATCATCAGGAAGAAAACGGAATGGGAGCTGCTCAAGAGTAAAAATAACAAATTGGCTCCGGCCATCATCGCAAATGAGAGAAATATGATTTTTTTCGCACCCCATTTATGATGGAGCTGAGCGCCTGCCCAATTGCTCGCCGACATAAATATCGAAAAGACGGAAAGCGCCATACCGCTGTTAGATGTATTAAGCCCAAACTGGTTTGTCATGAATAACGGCATGATCAATAAGACGGCATACATCATTAGATTGCTTAACAAGACGGATAGATTGGCATTTGTAAAGGTTGAGCTTTTAAATAGCGCAAAATCAATGATTGGATGCTGTGTGCGTTTTTCCCGTCTGAAAAAAAGCGGGACAAAAAGCAGTATCAATATGCTGTATAATGCATAGCCCCATGAAGACTCATTTTTCGTCAGCAGGATAATCGAAACGATGCTGCCTGCCAGCAAGAGAGAGCCGATGATATCCAGCGGCGCCTCTGATTTGTTTTCTTTATATTGAGGAAACATGGTCAATGCTGTAAATAAAGCAATGGCGAGAAACGGGATGTTGACCCAAAAAATCGAATGCCAGCTGAAGCTGTCAATCAAAAGAGAGCCGATAAACGGCCCGAGAGCGGCGCCCAGACCCGCGCCGAGCCCGAAATAGCCAAATACTTTCGGAAGGCGTTTCTCTGATACAACGTGCCGGATAATGGCAATGCTGTTTGGCGTGAGCAGTGCCCCGCCGACAGCCTGCAAAGCCCGAAATACAATTAACAAAAACAGGCTCGGCGATAGAGCGCAGCCTAATGAAGCAATCAGAAACAGGCCGACGCCCCATAAATACATGGTTTTGTTGCCGTACATGTCACCGAGTTTTCCGGCTATTGGCTGTGTGACGGCCATGACGATTAAATAAACGGTAACCACCCAAGTGATGCTTGCGATGGATTCGTTATACGTATGTGATATAGATGAAAGCGCGACTGCGATCATCGTTGAGTTAATGGGAACCAGGATGGCCCCCAATAAAAGTGAGACGATCAGCGCCCATTCTTTTTTTGAGCTCATTGGGATCCTCCTTTTGTTTTGCCAAGGAGCTAACGGGCAGTAATTCCTTTGACGAATACAGCTGTACTATGCTCCAGCATTTTTTCCTGGGGCATTGTAATCACTCTGTCTCCTAAATGAAGACGGTGTACAAAGTAACCAAAAATCATCGAAATAAATACATCGGCATGCTCCGATTCATCTCCTGTCTGGATAGCCCCTTTATCACCCATGCTTGTGAGATAATCAACTAAAAGCTGTTTCATAGATTGGGGATATTCAGTCACATGGTCGATGACATCCTGAAACATGGCCGGTTCACGAAAGCTGATTTTAATTATATCTTTTCTTTGTTCAAGCTCTTCCAGCAGACAGGTTCCGATATGCAGCAGGTCTTTATACAAATCTCCCTCTGTTTGCTCAAAGATGCGATTTCGATTTGCGGAATGCTGAGAAAGCAGAGCCTCGACAAGCCCCTGTTTGTTTTTAAAATTCCTGAAAATCGTCGCTTCACTTACGTTTGCTTTTTCTGCAATTTCTTTTGTCGTCGTTGCACGATATCCTTTTTTGACGAGCAGCTGCATGGCAGCGTCAAGGATTCTGCGGTTTGTCGGTCTCAATACATTTCACCTCACGAATATACTGGCAGGACAAGTATACACCTGCCCCGCTTGTATAATAAAGAGGGTGGGCGCATCAGGACCGGCTGACAACTGTGATTTTGCCGCTGTTTCCGTCTACAGTGACGATGTCTCCATCTCGAAGCCTTTCTGTCGCTGCACGTGTGCCGAGAACAGCGGGAATGCCGTATTCCCGTGCGATTATCGCTGCGTGAGACAAGATTCCTCCTGTATCTGTAATAATGGCTTTGGCATCTTGAAACAGGCTGGTCCATAGCGGTGTCGTCATTTTGCAAACCAGGATGTCTCCAGGCGCGAATCGAGAAAACTCACTGGCATCCCGAATCAATTTAACCGGCCCTGTTGCGATACCGCTTGATGCTGCAATTCCGAAAATATCATTCTCCGTGTTTTTTTCATCTTCTATGACAGCACCGACAATTTCTTCAGCCGCCTTCAGCTGCGCTTTTGTCGGTGTACCGAGATAAGCAGGCGCCTGTGCCAGCTCATACTCATGAAAGATTTGTCTCCGTTTTTCAGCCTTCTCTTGAAGGGATACGGGATGAAGGAGCGCGTTTTCCACCTCGTCATCATATAAGAACCAAAGGTCTTCTCGATCTCGGATCACACCGCTTTTGGCCAGCAATTCTCCTACCTTCAGCAAAAAGACCCTCGCCTTGGCATCCAGCATAGCATCAATGTAAAAATGATGATCATCCTTAATATTGGACGAATTCAGCGTCCATTGATAATAACGTTCAAATTCTTTCTGCAAAGCGGAATCCTCAATGCTTTGCAAGAATTCATTGTACAACTTCTCACGTTTTTCAATGGTCTTCTTAAATTCGTTGTCAAAATGATAGCCATTGCGGACGTAGTTTTGGATATGAGTCAATGCGTAATATGGATTCTCTGCCCAAGTCTGTTCAATCAGATCGTGGCTTTTTACAGATCTCCATCCGTATTCCTGTAAAAATGCATTGACTTTTTGCAGGAAACATCTGCCCTCGTCGATTTGTTCTAATGTCTTCTGCAGCTGCTGCGGCTCGGTATGCTCAAAAATGGCTGTCAGATTCGGATTTTCTCGTGCTTCAACGGAGAATTGCCATAGGCGGCGGTCTGTTTCCAGCGATTTGTTCATGACTCCTGTCAGCATTTCATAAAAATGTGAGTTTTCAGCTTCACCCTGAATGTTTTGATACATTGCTTGCAGTTTGTTCGTCAACAGAATTTGCGGGAAAACGATATTGAAGTGTTCCTCATAGGCCGTGAGATAAAAGGCCTTCAGTTTTTTAAAGGCCTCCAGCGCACTTTCCGGAGTGTGTTCCGTTTGTGCGAGTTGGTCCAATGTCCGGTAAAACGGAAGGTACGTATTATGAATGATGTCGTACATGCGCTCGGCCAATATCGGAAAAAGCTCTTCGGCACTGTCCTCAGGAGGCTGTTGTTGTCCGCCTTGATTTTTTGAATAAATATGTCCCCGGTAAACTTTTACTTCATCGACGATGACACCGATCGGGAACTGCTGCATACTTTTCTTTAAGCCGTATTCAAGTGCGGGCACAATAAAAGATGAAAATAGCGGACTGACCGGGCCTTCGATGTTGGACTCCATATTGAGCCAAAAATCATCCATATCCTCGTCGGTGATCATGAAGTTCCGTTCTTCCTCAGCCGCTTTTTTATCCTGTTCAATGGTGGTAATTGGCCGTGCCTGCAGAAGGTACAGTTTATGATTGGCGATGCCGAATTCTAAATCAACAGGATATCCGTATAGGGCTTCGGTTTTTTTGGTGATTTCAGCCAGCTCAATTACCTGTTCATCTGTAAGGCAAAAACGGCTGCGCATGTCTTCGCTCGTTTCTTTTTCGGCAATGCCTTCTGCTGCGGACTCCATGTAGATCTCTTTTAAACCCATTTCTTTCTGAATCTGAAATGAAGCTTTATGAACGATATACGTGTCAGGAGTGACGCTTCCTGATACGACAGCTTCTCCCAGGCCGTAGCTGGCGCTGATTAATAACTCTTTATCATCATGGGTAACGGGATTTTGGCTGAAAATCACACCCGATATTTCTGAATTGATCAGGCCCTGCACCACAACACCCATTAACGGCTCAGCGATTTGATTGTTCATTTTCTTCTTATAGCGGCTGACCCTGCCTGAGAAAAAGGAGGCCCAGCATTCTTTCACCTTAGCCAGAAATTCTTCTTCTGTTTTTATATTTAAATAGGTTTCATATTGACCGGCGAATGAAGCGCCCTCTAAATCTTCTGAGGCTGATGAAGAGCGGACGGCCACGGAACGATATGATTCTCTCAGCTCGTAAAAGGAGTTCGTCAGCTCGTTCTTTAGCTCATCTGAAAATGTTCCGGCAATAATGGCATTTTCGATATTTTCGCTTGAATCATGAAGCTGATTATCCTCCATAAAACGGGCGAGAGCGTTCGTTTGAATGATAAACCCATCTGGAACAGGAAGTCCGTGTTTGGTCAGTTTAATCAGATTCATGCCTTTTGCTCCAGTCAGCTGACTGGATTCTTCAGCTTGGTGAAATAACACAGAGTACATGTTTAAAACCCCTCTTTCCTTAGTATTTTTCTCTCTATCTTTTATTATTGGGAGCCAATGTTCAAAAAATGATAGTGAACACTATCACTCAATTGTAGGTTTAAAGGAAAATGCTGTCAAACGCAAAAAGTCCTAAATAAAATGAATATTTAAGTTAGTTAGATGATCATGAAAAATAAAACTGAAGCGGGTCTGTTTGCTTATTTTTTCGTATTTGCAAATCGTTTCACTGAGCTTTCAGATCGCTGTTGGCCAAGCTTTCTTCGTTAAACGAGACTTAATACCTATCTTCCTGTTAATTTGACAATCAGTACAGTTTCAGCTCTTATTCAGCCGCACTAAAATCAATTTTTCTTTATATTTGATGCCGTCTATTTTGCCTGCCGGTGATCTATTAATTTATGATGAACATGTATTCTGTCCGGATTGAATAGCTGGATTTGGGTCTTGCAAAAACTCGGACGAGGCATCTGTCTATCTATAAGAAGAGAGTTTTGCGGCAGGGCACGATGATTGAATTGAACTGAAAAAGGGTATGGTGTATAAAGAGGGAACCATTGCACGATTGTCCGATTCTTCATTTTTTACTATAATCAAATCAGATGAAGAATCCCTGAGGAGGGTTTTTGTGATTACAAAAGCCGTTTTTGCATTATTTTTCCCTTTTATGCTTGTTGTCCTATTTACGAGAGTGACCTTTAACCATTACGTGGCGATCGCTCTTACAGCTGCATTGCTGTTTGCTTCTTATTTAAAAGGCTATACAGAAACGTATTTTATTGTGGGATTAGATGTTGTCTCTCTTGTGGCGGGCGGACTTTACATGGCCAAAAAAGCTGCTGAGAAAAAAGAAGAATAAACCGGACATAATGAAATATAAAGATGAATTCCTGCTTTTACGTTTTAAAAGCAGGTTTTTTATACATGAAAATAGCTGGAAATAAAAAACCACCGAACTTTAGTTCGTATTTTTGGTGATTTTGCTTTCCATTGTGTTACTATATCTATAGGAAGATTTCGTTAAAGAAACGGAGGCTTATTTGTGAAAGATCGCTTTGAGTTAGTCTCAAAATACCAGCCCCAGGGAGATCAGCCGAAAGCCATTGAAAAGCTTGTCAAAGGCAT
This sequence comes from Bacillus sp. AF23, assembly GCF_020861455.1. Taxonomy (NCBI): domain Bacteria; kingdom Bacillati; phylum Bacillota; class Bacilli; order Caryophanales; family Bacillaceae; genus Bacillus; species Bacillus sp. AF23. The sequence continues at coordinate 7,356 of NZ_JAJHVY010000034.1, read as the reverse complement.
TCAGGAGGGCAAGAAGCACCAGACTCTGCTGGGTGCAACAGGAACGGGCAAAACATTTACGGTGTCCAATTTGATTAAAGAAGTCAATAAGCCGACACTCGTCATTGCCCATAACAAAACCCTTGCCGGACAGCTTTACAGCGAGTTTAAGGAATTTTTTCCGAACAACGCTGTCGAGTATTTTGTCAGCTACTATGATTATTATCAGCCGGAGGCGTATGTGCCTCAAACGGATACATTTATAGAGAAAGATGCCAGCATTAATGATGAAATTGATAAACTCAGACACTCCGCTACATCGTCTCTGTTTGAACGGAGAGATGTAATTATCATTGCAAGTGTGTCTTGTATTTACGGTCTCGGTTCGCCTGAAGAATACCGTGAAATGGTTGTGTCATTGCGTCCTGAAATGGAAATTGAGCGCAACGAGCTGCTTAGAAAGCTTGTTGACATTCAATATGCCCGCAACGATATTGATTTTCAGCGCGGTACGTTTCGTGTGCGCGGAGATGTAGTGGAAATTTTCCCGGCATCCCGTGATGAACACTGTGTAAGAGTCGAGTTTTTCGGAGATGAAATTGAACGGATCAGGGAAGTGGATGCCTTGACCGGAGAAATTTTAGGCGACCGTGAACATATTGCGATTTTTCCGGCATCCCACTTCGTTACGCGGGCCGAAAAAATGGAAAAAGCGATTCAAAATATCGAGAAGGAGCTTGAGGAGCAGCTGAAGGTCATGCATGAAAACGGCAAGCTTCTGGAAGCGCAGCGCTTAGAGCAGCGGACGAGATATGATCTTGAAATGATGCGGGAAATGGGCTTCTGCTCCGGCATTGAGAACTATTCAAGACATTTGACGCTTCGCCCGCCGGGTTCAACACCGTATACGCTTCTCGATTATTTTCCTGACGATTTTATGATTGTGGTGGATGAGTCGCACGTGACGATTCCTCAGGTGCGCGGCATGTTTAACGGAGACCAGGCGAGAAAGCAGGTGCTTGTGGATCACGGATTCCGTCTTCCTTCAGCGCTTGATAACCGCCCGCTCCGGTTTGAAGAATTTGAAAAGCATATGCACAATATCGTCTATGTGTCAGCAACACCAGGGCCATATGAGATTGAGCATACAGATGAAATGATAGAGCAGATCATCCGTCCGACAGGGCTTCTTGACCCGCTTATTGACGTGCGGCCGATTGAAGGGCAGATTGATGATTTAATCGGTGAAATTCATGCGAGAGTTGAACGGAATGAACGGGTGCTTGTGACGACTTTGACGAAGAAGATGTCAGAGGACCTGACCGATTATTTAAAAGAAATCGGCATCAAAGTTAATTATCTGCATTCAGAAATTAAGACGCTTGAACGGATCGAAATTATCCGTGATTTGCGTCTCGGCAAGCATGATGTGCTCATTGGCATTAACCTCCTGAGAGAGGGGCTTGATATTCCGGAAGTATCCTTGGTTGCGATTTTGGATGCGGATAAGGAAGGCTTCCTGCGTTCGGAGCGTTCGCTTATTCAGACGATCGGACGGGCGGCGAGGAACGCGGAAGGCCGTGTCATTATGTACGCCGATAAAATGACGAAGTCTATGGAAATTGCCATTAATGAAACGAAACGCCGGCGCGAGCAGCAGGAGCGGTTTAACGAAGAGCACGGCATTACGCCGCAAACGATTAATAAAGAAATTCGTGACGTGATTCGTGCGACTGTGGCTGCTGAGGACAAAGCGGAGTATAAAACAAAAGCTGCGCCGAAGCTGTCGAAAATGACGAAGAAAGAGCGTCAAAAAGTCGTCGAACAAATGGAGCACGAAATGAAGGAAGCCGCCAAGGCGCTTGATTTTGAAAGAGCCGCGGAGCTTCGCGATTTACTTTTAGAGTTAAAAGCGGAAGGATGATGAAAGAATGGCTATGGATCGGATTGAGGTGAAGGGAGCAAGGGCGCACAACCTGAAAAATATTGATGTGACCATTCCGAGAGATCAGCTTGTCGTTGTCACGGGCCTGTCTGGTTCAGGGAAATCCTCCCTTGCCTTTGATACCATATATGCAGAAGGGCAGAGACGATATGTTGAGTCGTTATCCGCCTATGCCCGCCAGTTTTTAGGGCAAATGGATAAGCCTGATGTGGATGCGATTGAAGGGCTTTCTCCTGCCATCAGCATTGACCAGAAAACAACGAGTCGAAACCCGAGATCTACTGTCGGTACGGTAACGGAAATTTATGATTATCTGCGTCTTTTGTATGCGAGAGTAGGGAAGCCGCATTGCCCGGAGCACGGAATTGAAATCACGTCACAGACCATTGAGCAGATGGTGGACAGGATTTTGGAATATCCGGAGCGGACGAAGCTTCAGGTGCTGGCGCCGATTGTGTCCGGCAGAAAAGGCGCTCATGTAAAGGTGCTTGAGCAGATCAGAAAACAAGGCTATGTCAGAGTCAGAATTGACGGCGAGATGGCCGAGCTCTCTGATGAGATCGAATTAGAAAAGAATAAAAAACATTCAATTGAGGTTGTCATTGACCGTATTGTGGTAAAAGAAGGCGTAGCAGCCCGTCTGTCGGATTCATTGGAGACAGCGCTTCGATTAGGTGAAGGGCGTGTCATGATTGATGTAATCGGTGAGGAAGAGCTGATGTTCAGTGAGCATCATGCCTGTCCGCATTGCGGATTTTCAATCGGTGAACTTGAGCCGCGGCTTTTTTCATTCAACAGCCCATTCGGAGCGTGTCCAACGTGTGACGGTCTAGGTATGAAGCTCGAAGTTGATGCAGATCTTGTCATTCCCAATCAAGATTTGTCATTGAAAGAGAATGCAATTGCCCCTTGGACGCCGATCAGCTCACAATATTATCCGCAGCTTCTTGAAGCGGTCTGCACCCATTACGGCATTGATATGGATGTGCCGGTAAAGGATCTGCCGAAGCATCAGCTGGATAAAGTCCTTTATGGAAGCGGAGATGACCTGATTTATTTTCGTTACGAAAATGATTTCGGGCAAATACGCGAAGGTGAAATCCAATTTGAAGGCGTATTGCGCAACATTGAAAGACGCTACAAGGAGACAGGCTCGGATTTCATCCGTGAGCAGATGGAGCAATATATGTCCCAAAAGGCTTGTCCGACTTGTAAAGGTTATCGGTTAAAGAAAGAGGCGCTTGCGGTACTGGTCGACGGACGTCATATCGGAAAAATTACCGAGCTGTCTGTCGGAAATGCCCTTGATTTCTTCAAAGACCTTATGCTTTCTGAAAAGGATATGAAGATTGCCGATCTGATTTTGCGGGAAATTGTGGAGCGTTTAAGCTTTCTGGATAAAGTCGGACTTGATTATCTGACACTGAGCCGGGCAGCGGGAACATTATCCGGGGGAGAGGCGCAGCGGATTAGGCTGGCCACTCAAATCGGTTCGCGGTTATCCGGTGTGCTTTATATTTTAGATGAGCCATCAATTGGTCTGCACCAGCGTGATAACGACCGTTTAATCAGCGCGCTGAAAAACATGAGAGACCTGGGGAACACACTGATTGTTGTCGAACATGATGAGGATACGATGATGGCAGCCGATTATTTAATTGATATCGGCCCGGGTGCCGGCATCCACGGAGGACAAGTTATTTCCGCGGGAACTCCGGAAGAAGTCATGGCAGATCAAGATTCGTTAACAGGCAGCTACTTATCAGGGAAGAAATTTATCCCGCTGCCTCCCGAAAGAAGAAAACCGGACGGCCGCTATATTGAGATTAAAGGCGCTTCAGAAAACAATCTGAAAAAGGCAAATGCCAAGTTTCCGCTAGGGACGTTTACAGCGGTTACGGGCGTTTCAGGATCGGGGAAAAGCACCCTGGTCAATGAAATACTTCACAAGGCATTAGCGCAAAAGCTCCATAAAGCAAAAGCGAAGCCAGGCAGCCACAAAGAAATCAAAGGCCTCGAACATTTAGACAAAGTCATTGATATTGATCAGGCGCCGATCGGAAGAACGCCGCGGTCAAATCCTGCGACATACACCGGTGTTTTTGATGATATTCGCGATGTGTTCGCACAGACAAATGAAGCGAAAGTCCGCGGCTATAAAAAAGGCCGTTTCAGTTTTAACGTGAAGGGCGGCCGATGTGAGGCCTGCCGCGGTGACGGGATTATAAAAATTGAAATGCACTTTCTTCCTGACGTATACGTGCCATGTGAAGTGTGCCACGGCAAACGCTACAATCGGGAAACACTTGAAGTGACATACAAAGGAAAAAGCATTTCTGATGTGCTTGATATGACGGTCGAAGATGCTCTTTCTTTCTTTGAAAATATCCCGAAAATTAAGCGCAAGCTCCAAACCCTGTACGATGTTGGTCTTGGTTATATTACGCTCGGCCAGCCGGCGACTACTTTGTCGGGCGGTGAAGCGCAGCGGGTAAAACTTGCATCTGAACTGCATAAACGCTCAACCGGGCGCACGCTGTACATTTTAGATGAACCGACAACAGGTCTGCACGTCGACGATATCGCCAGACTTCTAGTCGTGCTTCAGCGGTTGGTTGATAATGGAGATACAGTGCTTGTCATTGAGCATAATCTTGATATCATCAAGACGGCTGATTATATTGTTGATCTGGGGCCCGAAGGCGGAGCCGGAGGCGGCACCATTGTCGCGTCGGGAACACCGGAGGAAATCACTGAAGTCGAAGAGTCGTATACAGGGCGTTATTTGAAGCCTGTTATGGAGCGCGACAAAAAACGCATGAAGTCACTCTTGGAAGCGAAAGAAACTGCAACATCTTAAAACCCTCTTTTCAGAGGGTTTTCACTTTTCTTTGCAGTATTTATTAAAACGTCTTCTTATACAGCTGCCGGCTCACATTCATTAAATCTTGAACAATATGAGTGCTGCTGCTGTCCAGAAGAACTTTTATATATTGAATGTCATGAGAGATGGGAAGAGGCCCGTGAATCTGTTCAAGCTCGGCTAACATTTCACGGTTCATTCTTTTTTGTTCATGAATCAGTTTTAAAACGGATTCTTGTGTTACTGTATAGTCACTGGGATCTTTCTCCATTGCTTGTCCAGCCTCCTTGATTGCCGTAAGCTTTTTACATATTGTAATCGGTACGGCTGAAAGATTCTACTTCTAAAACTTTTTAAAATCCAATTTCCGTAAATGGAAGCATGTCTAAAGGATGATTTTGAAACCTCTGGAGGTTTTATGCGTATATCTATCTAAGTAAAACGTCCTGACTTATAATCACGGATGATTAACGATGGGAGTTGAATAAATTGAACCGTAATCAAGCCATAATTGCATCACTTTGTTATTTCAGCGTCTTTATCGCGCCGGTCATTGTGCCGATTGTCGCTTATTTTGTTGTTGATGAGAAAGAGACAAAACGTCACGCGATACGTTCTCTGCTTTCTCACATTGTTCCTTTTGCCGGCTGGCTGGTCTTATTTATCGCTTTTCTTGGCGGGGCTATTGCCATAGATGGGGACAGTGTGATGCCTGTATTTGTGATGATTGGCGGCGCAATCGTATATTTCTTAGTTGTGATTGGCATTATTATTTGGAACGTCATTCAGGGCATTAAGGTGCTGCGTGCAGCATAAGTAGATCATAGGGAGGAGATCGAATGAAGCAGGAAAAGGAACGAATCCTCAAGCTTGTGGAGGAAGGAAAGCTGACGGCACAGGAAGCACTGACGCTGATTGAAAAGCTCGACAGCGACTATAAGGAAAAAGAAGAAAAAATCACGGCTCTGTCAGTTAACGTTCATGAAGAGGATGAGCCATTCACAGCGGCCAAAAAAGATGGCAACAAGCCGTCTTTAGGGGCGAAGCTGTTCGACTGGATTGATTCTGCTGTGAAAAAGGTGAAAGAAGTTGATCTTGATTTAAACTTCGGGCACTCGTTTGACGTACAGCATATTTTTCAATTTAAGGATACTGAGTTTTCCAGTGTAGAGCTCCAGATCGCAAACGGCAGCGTAAATATTGTTCCGTGGGAAGACGAGGATATCAGAGCGGAATGCCAGGCGAAGGTATATCGCACTGACAGCCAAGAAGCAGCAAGAGACGCTTTTCTTCAGCATATTGAATGTGAAATCAAAGGAAATAAGTTTTTTATCCGTACAGAAAAGAAAACGATGAAAACCAATGTCACATTGTATATTCCTCAGAAGGAGTATGATAAGATTCGGGTGAAGCTGTTTAACGGACCGATCAGAGGGGAACATTTACATGTAAAAGAGTTCTCGGCGAAAACGACAAATGGCGTGCTGTCGTTCTCGAATTTGACGGCTGAAAAAGCTTCGGCAGAAACGGCGAACGGCCAAATTAAGCTAGCCAATCACAATTGCGGCACGATAGAAGCGGAAACCATTAACGGGCTGATTGATCTGCGCGGAAAAAGCGAATCCATTGATGTTCAAAGCTTTAACGGAAATATCGCGATTACTGTAACAGAATCAGACTGCCGCTCGATTTACACAAAAACGACGACTGGAAATGTGGAGCTGTCGATTCCGGATGATCTTGCGGTGAAGGCTGAGCTGAAAAGCAATCTCGGCTCGCTGTCCCACGAATTAATAGATGTTGATATGCTGAAAGAAAAAAATGATACCATTCAAAAAGAAATGATGTTCACTTCTAATCAAGCACATGATCAAAACATCGCCGTTTTCTCCGAATCATTAACTGGCGCCATCAAATTAAAGTATACACAGAGGTGATCGAATGAATAGATTATATCGTTCAGAAAAAAACAGGAAAATGGCCGGCGTCATCGGCGGCCTGGCGGAGTATTTCAACTGGGATGCGTCACTCCTCAGAGTGATAACCGTCATTTTAGCCGTTATGACAAGCGTTATTCCTGTTCTGCTCATATATATCATTTGGATTTTTATTGTTCCGTCAGAAAGGGATATGAAGTAACATGGTCAAATGGGCAGTCAGCATTTTAGTAAATGCTTTATTATTAATCGTCATTGACGGTTACATTGATTCCATTCATATCAGCAGCATCGGGGCAGCGATTATTGCCAGCCTTATTTTATCAATCTTAAACGTGCTGATTAAACCGCTCTTGATTATCTTTACGCTGCCTGTCACAGTTGTGACGCTGGGTCTCTTTTTGTTTGTGATTAATGCCATCACCTTGATGATGACAGCGTCCATTATGGGTGACAGTTTTCAAATTGACGGCTTCGGATCAGCCATCTTGGCATCTGTTGTCCTGTCGGTGTTCCATTTGCTGATTCAAAAAGGCATTTTAGAACCGCTTCGGAAAAAATAAAAGCTGCCATGCAAGGGACTGACCCCATAAGATGAGACAAATAAAAAACACCTTCAAGTTTGAAAACGG